>JAIROC010000258.1 GCA_031257735.1 Bacteroidales bacterium
TAAATAATTTTCATGTTATCAACAATAAAATATTTCTAATTAGTGTCTGTCTTTAAAGTATAGATAGGGTTGTTTCAAAAGCGCTCTCCGCAACAATCAGCACGTCATTGCGGGCTTGATGATTATTTTTTTATACTTTATAGACAGATACTAATTACTGTACAATACCTAATTCTATCTCTTCTCTTTGACAAACATTCCTGGCTTAGGGTGTCCCAAAAATACACACCAGAAACATACAAAAAACTGTAAACGGGATTTTTGTTTGCTAACAATTAATTTGTGTCAATCCATAGTAGAACATGACAGTATACAAATAAAAATGGGAAGTAAAAACAAGGATTATTTTCCTGTTTTTACTTCCCTGTTAATTAAAGATGTCATTATTCTTGGCGAATTGCTTCTACAGGACACACATCTGCGCATGCACCGCATTCAACACATTCATCAGGTTTAATTGAATAAACATCACCTTCCAAGATTGCCCCTACAGGGCATTCTCCCATACAGCTCCCACATGCTGTGCACTTCTCGGGATTGATTATATAAGCCATAATTTAATATTTTATAGATTGTTATTTTAATGATGCAAAGATAGTAAGTTTATCTATATCTTTTCTCGTTGACGATAAATTTAAAGTAAAATTAACTAAGCGTTTTTTACAAGCACAATATCAGTAGATTAGAAACTAATAGTTTTCTGCTTTCACTTCAAAGTAGGCTTGAGGGTGGTCACAAGAAGGACATTTTTGCAGCGCTTTTTCTCCTTCGTGAACATATCCGCAATTAGAACACATCCATTTTACCTTTTCGGGCTTCTCAAAAACAGTATTATTTTTCAGGTTCTCATACAAACGTAAATAACGCAATTCGTGTTGTTGTTCAACGGTAGCAATTATTCTGAACTTTGCTGCAATCTGTGGAAATCCTTCCTGCTGGGCAATATCTGCAAATTGCGGATACATTTTAGTCCATTCCTCATTTTCTCCTTCTGCTGCTTCCTTTAAGTTATGTATTGTTTCGCCAATAATTCCTGCGGGATAACTCCATGTTATCTCAGCTGTTCCGCCTTCCAAAAAACGAAAAAACACTTTTGCATGCTGTTCTTCCTGTGCTGCTGTTTCCCGAAAAATCTTTCCAATTTGAACATAACCTTCTTTTTCTGCCTGTTTGGCAAAGAAAGTATATCGATTTTTTGCTTGAGACTCTCCTGCAAATGAAATCAATAAATTCTTTTCTGTCTGTGTATTCTTAACACTTTTTTCCATTGTTCTGATATTTATTAATGAATATATTTATTAGTTGATAAATTGTTTTAGTATAATTCTTTTTTAAATTCGTTTCTCCAAAGTAAATAACTGCAATAGCGAAATGCAAATTGCTGAAAGGAATAATTGTTTGAAGTATATAATGTTTCCCAATCTTTTATCAAAGCATTCTTATCAACAAAAGCATCCGTATCGTCCAATTGAGATATCAAGTTTTTTAGTTCATTGCCAATTTCATTTAACCACTTTCTTTCTGGAACGTAAAATCCGAACTTTTGTTTTCTCCAACGTATTTCGTCAGGAACAATTTCTGTCATTGAACTGCGAAGTAAATATTTATTCCATCCATTATGAATTTTAAAAGTAGATGGAACCGAAAAAACATATTCCGCCAATGGTATGCTATCTGAAAATGGCATCACACAATCCATCCCAAAACTTGCAGCAGCATGTTCTCCCCAACGAAGAACATAAGGTAAAAAAGTTGTATAACTCTCATACAAATAATCATTTAATACCGTCTTTCTTTTCTCATCTTGATTTGACAGAAAAGAATCTTTATCTTTATATTCTTTGTTCAAGAGTGCATATTCTATGGGTTTTACTTTTCTTGCCAACTTTTCTCCGTGATAATAATACTTTTTCAGTAATATCTTTATCCGCCGTAACATTATGTTTTTGTAAGTAATATCCGTATTATGAACGTTTAATAGTTCTCGTATCCAATCTTTAAACATCCATTGTGAACGAAGCGATTGAAGAAAAGGAGGAAAATATACTGCATATCCTCCAAATAATTCATCGCCGCCTTGTCCATCTATAATGGTATCAAATCCATGTTGTTTTACTGTTTCCATTACTTTATATTGGGCAATAGAACTTGCTCCGAAAAGAGGAATGTTTTGGGTTTTTACTATTTCTCCCAATTGTTCAAGAATTTGTTGGGAAGTACAGCAAACTTTAATCCAATCAACATTCGTATATTTGACAACTTTTTCTGCCCAGCAAGTTTCTCCGCCATCATACAAATCGGTTGATGTAAAAGCGGTAATCCGAATATCAGGATACAGTTTTTTAGTAACACAAAGCAAAGTAGAACTATCCACTCCCCCACTAAGTCCAATTGCTACTTTATTTTTATTTTTTACATGATTATCGACGCTTCCAAAAATTAACTGTCGAATTTTGTCTATGTAAAATGGTTCTTCGTACTCATTATATCCGCCTTTACAGTTTTTATAGGGTAAGACATAATAAAATTGCTCCTCAAACAAATGATCATTTAGCGAATATACCAAATAGGAAGAAGGTTTAAGTTCATGAATATCTGAAAAGAAATTTTGCCTGTGTTTTGTGCTGTCCCCCCAGAGCAAATAATCAAAAACTGCCTTTCTGTTGATTTTCCCAGCATCTTTTAAAGTCGAAAATAATGCCTTGCTTTCAGATGCAATACCAAATTGCGTACTTGTTTTACAGTAATACAAAGGACGATTCCCAAAATGATCTCTTGCGGCATATAACTTTTGTTCGTTCATATCAACAACTATCAGAGACCAATATCCTTCAAATAATGTAAAAGCATCCTTCCCTTTTTTAATAAACATGTCAATGGCTATATCAACATCAAAAAAGATATTTTCCATATTGGAAAGAGGAATGTTTCCCATCAGTTGCTTACGATTGAATAACTTTCCTTCAAAAATCATCCAAACATTTCCTTTATTTACAACATATTTTTCTTTTTTTCCCAAAGAAAAACATGTTGCCATGGAAAATAATGCCAATTTATTGGATTGATGAACATCAACAGCTTGTTTTTCATCAAAAATAAATATTTCTTTTCCCAAACTTCCACGATGGGACAGGTTTTTTAACCCGCAATCCATCAATGATTGTATACAAGAGGAAAAAGTTTTTTCCTCTTCAATGACAGCAAATAACCCATTCATTATGATTATTCTTCCTTGATTAATATTTCCTGTTCGGCGACACCGCCTTCTGATAATCGAATAATAGAAGCTCCTGAATAAATCTTTCCATTTATCTCTCTCGAAGCTAATACGCGCAATGACACTTCACGAGGCCATTCACCTTCATATCTACCATTGACGTCCGTATAGCCTGTTCGTTTGATATCGGGAGCAAAATTCTCTTCTCCGAAAACAAGTTTACAGGACGGAACAGGAATTTTTCCCCCAGCTGCATCTATCATGGAAACAGTAATGATTGCCCTGTATTGATTTTCTGTTTTACAAAAGAAAAAACTACTTGCTGATAACAAGAATATTATACCTACGAATATTATTTTTTTATACTGCATATACTTTTATTTTAGAGATGAACATATAATAATTTTTATGATGTTGCGTTTTGAATTTCAACGACGCAAAGTTATACTTTATTTTAATACAAAATACGTTTTCTACAAAATAATTAAATAAATACATATCGACATGAGAAAAAAAACATTTTTATTACTTGCATGTACATTATCATTTATCATGATAACATCAAACCTTTTTGCACAACAAAAAACAAAATCAACCGGAACCATCGTCTTGCTGAAAACAACAATGGGAGATATGAAAATCAAATTGTATAATGAAACTCCTTTACATCGAGATAATTTCATTAAGCTGGTAAACGAAAAATATTATGATGGATTGCTGTTTCATCGGGTCATCAACGGTTTTATGATACAGGGAGGAGACCCTAATTCAAAAAATGCTCCCGCAGGACAACAATTAGGAACGGGAGGACCAGGATATACTATTCCCGCAGAAATTTTACCGCAATTCAAACATAAAAAAGGAGCATTGGCGGCTGCACGTTTGAGCGACCAGATAAATCCTAAAAAAGAATCTTCAGGATCTCAATTTTATATTGTTCATAATAATAATGGAACACCTCAGTTGGACGGCGGTTATACCGTTTTTGGCGAAGTAATCGAAGGAATGAATGTCATTGATAAAATTGCATCTGTGAAAACAGACGCTGCCGATAGACCCATTGTGGATGTTAAAATAATAAGCGCAAGTATCGTAAAATAAAGCATGGAAATAAATGAACAACTGAAACGTATCAAAGAAGAGATTGATACGTTTTTTAGTGTAGCAGCAGATGAAGTAGATAAATTCCGTTTGAAATATCTGGGTAAAAAAGGAATTATTACTTGTATGTTTGACGATATTCGTACAATTGCCCCCGAACAACGAAAAGAATTTGGGAAAAATGTTAACGACTTAAAAACACAAGCGCTGTCTAAAATTGAACAGCTAAACCAAATTATTGAAAATAATAAAGTACAATCCATAGATGCGTTGGACTTAAGTCGCCCGGCTAACAGTATTGCTTTAGGCTCTCGTCATCCGATTGCGAAAGTAACGCATAATATTTGTCAGGCATTTGAAAAAATAGGGTTCACTGTTGCCGAGGGTCCTGAAATCGAAGATGATTGGCATAATTTCGAATCACTTAATTTTCCACCCGAACATCCTGCAAGGGACATGCAAGATACTTTTTTTATTAGCGAAAATCCAGACATCGTATTGCGTACACATACCTCATCTATCCAAGTACGCGTCATGGAAAATAATCATCCTCCTATTCGTGTTATTTGTCCGGGACGCGTGTTCAGGAATGAAGCTATTACAGCACGCGCTCATTGTATTTTTCATCAAATTGAAGGTTTGTATATAGATAAAAATGTCTCTTTTGCCGACATGAAACAAACATTATTGTATTTTGTCAAAGAGATGTTTGGTTCGCATGTCAGTATTCGTTTACGTCCTTCTTATTTTCCATTTACCGAGCCTTCTGCCGAAATGGATATCTCCTGTGATATCTGTGGCGGAAAAGGATGTAATTTATGCAAGTATTCGGGATGGGTGGAGATATTGGGTTGCGGAATGGTAGACCCTAACGTACTCGAAAATATGAATATCAACCCTGACGAATACAGTGGTTTTGCCTTCGGAATGGGAATAGAACGAATTACCCAACAAATCTATAAAACAAAAGATATTCGTCTCTTCTTTGAAAATGATATTCGTTTTTTATCCCAATTCAAAGCTATATAAATTATAGCACGAAAGGAAATGACGATTGCTATTGTTTGAATCAAACCCGTAGCGTAGGTAATTATGAATTATGAATTATGAATTATGAATTATGAATTATGACCCGAAGCGAAGCGGAGAGCAGCGCAGCTAATTATGACCCGAAGCGAAGCGGAGAGCAGCGCAGCTAATTAGGCTGACGCACGAAACCGCCTAATCAGCGCCGTCATTGTAAGATAATTGGAAATAGTTTGATAATACGATTATTATACTTTACGTTATTGCAAAGTACAGTCGCAATGATAAATGATAGAAAAAAGACCTTTTGAGACTATCTCTTCATTGGAAAGTTGTATCTTTGCAGGCAATAAAAATTTGGGAATGCAAAAATTAGAAGTTATAGAAAGGAAAGAAACACGAGCAGGTTTTGGAGAAGGATTATTAGAAGCAGGAAAACAACAGGATAACATAGTATGTTTGTGCGCAGATTTGACTAGTTCAGTAAAAATGGATTTGTTTGCACAGACTTTTCCTGATAGATTTTTTCAAATCGGAATAGCAGAAGCAAACATGATAGGTATGGCAGCAGGTTTTGCCATTGCGGGAAAAATACCTTTTGCAGGTTCATTTGCCAATTTCTGTACTACGCGTGTATTAGACCAAATTCGCATGGCGGTTGCATATTCCAATACGAACGTAAAGATATGCGGTTCACATGCAGGTATCACATTAGGAGAAGACGGAGCTACTCATCAGGTAATGGAAGATTTGGGCATGATAAAAGCCTTACCCAATATGGTTGTTATCAATCCGTGTGATTTTAATCAAACAAAAGCGGCAACCATTGCAATTGCCAACTATAAAGGTCCTGTTTACCTTCGTTTCGGAAGACCTGCTGTCCCTAACTTCACACAGTTTGATCATAAATTTGAAATAGGAAAAGCGCTTGTTATGAATGAAGGTAGTGATGTAAGTATTTTCGCAACGGGACACTTGGTTTTTCCTTCTTTACAGGCAGCTTATATTCTTGCTCAAAAAGGAATAAATGCAGAAGTTATCAATATACATACAATAAAACCACTTGATAAAGAGAAAATATTACAATCTGTTCATAAGACCCGTTGTGTCGTAACGGCGGAAGAACATCTTATCAATGGAGGTCTCGGGGACAGTATTGCTCAACTTTTGGTTCAAAATTTTCCCTGTCCACAGGAATATGTCGCAGTAGATGATCGCTTCGGTGAAAGTGGAATGCCTATGGAATTAATGCAGGAATTTAATCTCACAGAAAACAGTATCGTTGATGCAGCGATGAAAGTAATTATGCGAAAAGCATAATGTCAATTTTATAATTTATATTAGAGCTAAAAGAGCCCCTCTAGTTCGGCGAATATCTTTTACTGTACCGTAAATGGAATAATCAGAAAGACTTCGCCGAACAACAGAGAGAGCATGAAGCATAAAATAAGGACTAGATTATTCCTAAAACTTTTTCAACTTGAGCTACTCAATAAATGAGTTACCCCTTTCACTATATATATACAAATTCTTTGCCAAATTGTTTGAAAGATGATAAATAATTTTTACAAAATTACGCTCAAATCAAATCAAGTCAATATTCAAGTCAATATATCGCTTATAAATCAACAGTATAAAAAGAATTGTTCGATATATATTTTTTTTTGATACTGATTACTTTTTCCAGAAAACGATATGCTATTTTGTCTAATTAGACAAGGTCGGTAAAATATTTCTCATCTTATTGCCTCAAATATCCCCATAATTAATGAAGGAAACAGTGAAATATCCCCTCAAATTGGGAGTACTTTTTCGATAATAATGTCATATCTTTGCATCAAATTTAAATAGTGAAATAACGAAAGTATAAATTAACAAAAGGTAATTGAGTATGAAAAAAATAAGTAAAAATTTTTTAGGAGCAGTATTAGCAGTAACATTATTATCCATTACAATAGGATGCGATAAAGAAACAAAACCGAAAGATGACTCATCAACAACGGGATCAGGGGACTCAACAATAATAGTGTCAGGGGACTCAACAATAGTAGTGCAAGTAAAGACATTAACTGTTGATGCAAGTAATTATGGAAAGTGGGTATACATATCTTTTTCAAGCGGACTTTTTTTAAATGAACAGGGAGAAGAAGTAGAATTGGATTATCAAAATGATCTATCATGGGATATGGCATTACATCGTTATGATGTGCGTCTCAATGGTGGAGAATCAGGTAAAGGACAAGGAGCAGCTTTAGAAACAATTTATACCGAATTAAACGAAGTAACAGTTATTCCTGAATCAGGATATATCCTTGATGTAATGGATAGCATAATGGCATCTGCTGCTATGCCTCCCGTATATGAAGCTCAACCTTATAATCTTGAAGCGTCAAAATGGATGAATGTTAATACAAGTAAAATGCCTCCGTCCTATACGTTAAGTGATAAGGTATATATCTTCAAAACGGCAGAAGGTAAACATGTTAAAATAATATTTACCGATTATAGAAATGCCGAAGATAAAACAGGACATATAAAGTTTAGTTACGCTTATATGGATTAGTTCAATAAGAAAATTATTAGTTGGTTTGATGAAAAAGATCAGATTAGCCATTATTTTGATATTTATTAGTTGTTATCTCATAAATCTTCCTGCTCAAGACAGGAAGATTTTGAGTTTTATTAGCAACGAATCTTCTCATGAAAGGATACCCTACGCCACTGTTTATGTGAATGAACTGTCGGATGGAGTGGCAGCAGATGAGAATGGAAAATGTACGTTTAACCTGCCCAAAAACGGTGAATATACTTTTTCTGTTCGAGCGCTGGGCTTTCAAAAAAAGGAAATAGTATTATATATTCAAAAAGATACAACGATAAATTTTACCCTGAAAGAAGATGTTCTGCGAATGGAAGAAATTGTAGTTACAGGAACCCGTACGCCTAAAATGTTAAAGGATGTACCTGTTCCTACGCGTTTAATTACTTCGCAAGATATTCAAAATACAAATCTTCAAAATATGAAAGATGTATTAGAAACAGAACTCCCGGGACTTGAATTTACTTCGCATGGCGGTACCATGAATATCAACATGCAAGGATTGGGGGGGAAATATATATTGTTCCTTGTTGACGGAGAACGTATTGCAGGAGAAACCCGCGATAATGTAGATTATAATCGATTGGATATTTCTAATATAGAACGGATAGAAATTGTCAAAGGAGCAGCTTCTGCTTTGTACGGTTCAAGCGCCATTGGCGGCGTGGTGAATATTATCACTAAAAATGCTTTAACTCCTTGGCAAATAAATATCAATTCTCAATATGCTTCTCATGCCCAACAGCAACATGGTGGAAGCATTGGCTTTAGGAGAGCTAAATTTAATAGTCTGACATCGGGAAATTTTAAATATTTCAGAGGTTATACCTTGCAGGATACGGAAGGAACTGATTATATTTACGAAGAAGAAACAATAACGGATACATCCAAATATTCAACGGAAGTGAAAGGATATAAAGATTTTTCGATTAATCAGAAATTTATTTATACCCCTGTTCAATCCCTGAAATTAACCGCCAAAGGAGGATATTATTGGCATGAAGATTTGGGACTTGCAAAAAATAACAAAAGAAATGACCTTTATCAAGGAGGAAATGCTTCTTTGCGAGCAAATTGGGAGATAACTAAAAAACAAAACATAGAATTTGCCTATAATTTTGACCTGTATGATAAATTTGATTTGTTTTTAACGGAAGAAATGGCAGGAGTGAAAAGACGAAATTACAGCAATATACAGCATACGGGAACTATTTTGTTCAACCAATTCTTTAGCAATAAAAATATATTGACGACAGGAGTAGAATTTATGAATGATAATTTACTTACTTCTCAATTTAAAGATGGAACTGTTTATCGTGGCAATAATTATGTTTTATTTGCGCAGCATGATATTATGGTATGGAAAAAATTCAATATAGTTTATGGCGCTCGTCTTGATTACTACACGACCTTTAAGCCTCATGTAAGTCCAAAAGTATCATTAATGTATCAATGGGAAAATGTTAATTTGCGGGCTTCGTATGGAGGTGGATTTCGGGCGCCATCCTTAAAAGAATTATACACAGACTGGGATCATCAAGGTATGTTCCGTTTGATGGGAAGCAATGAACTGAAACCGGAAAAAAGTCATAATTTTTCTTTATCCGCCGAATATACAAAAGGTATCCTTAACGCTTCCATAATAGGTTATTATAACAATATTAAAGACCAAATTACAACTGCATGGAACGAAAGGGAAGATACCGCTTTTTATCTCAATCATGGGCTTGCACAAATAGCAGGCATGGATGTTAATGTACAGCTTGAAACAAAATTTGGACTGTCTATCAAAACTTCATACTCATATATTTATACTTATTCTCTGGATGAAAATGGGGAAAATATTTCTAATACGCGTCCACATTCCGCCACAATTCGTATCGGATACAGATTTAAAAAAGGTATTTATATCTTGAACCCCATTATTCAAGGTAAAGTATTAAGTTCTTTAGACATGAAAGGATATTCTTCCAGCAGAGAACAATATTATACTATTCACTATCCAGCGTATACCGTATGGAAAGTAGTGATTAATCAACAGATATATAACGCTATTTCATTGCGTTTAGGGATCGATAATGTATTTAACTACAAGGCAAAAAGACAAACCTTTAACTCCTCCCTTACTTCGGGACGAACCTATTTTGCCGGAATATCTTTGGAAATAGATAAACTGTTCAAAATACAGAAAAATCTGTAGGATGAGTTATGAATTATGAATTATGAGTTATGAGTTATGGGTTATGGGTTATGAATTATGAATTATGAATTATGAGTTATGGGTTATGAGTTATGAGTTATGAGTTAGGCTGACGCAAACTAAAATAACCCATAACTCATAACTAGTTGTGTTCCATATTCGGAGGCTTCTAAAACGAAAAAAATCGCTTCTAAAAATCATTGGAGAGCTTCTAAAATAAAAAAAATCGCTTCTAAAAATCGCTGGAGAGCTTCTAAAAATCGCTGGAGAGCTTCTGAAAATCGTTGGAAAGCTTCTAAAAATCGTTGGAGAGCTTCTGAAAATCGTTGGAAAGCTTCTAAAAATCGTTGGAGAGCTTCTAAAAATCGTTGGAGAGCTTCTAAAAACGAAAAGACTGTTTCTAAAAACGAAAAGACTGTTTCTAAAAACGAAAAGGCTGTTTCCAAAAACGAAAAGGCTGTTTCCAAAAACAAAAAGGCTGTTTCCAAAAACAAAAAGACTGTTTCCAAAAACAAAAAAACTGCTTCCAAAAACGAAAAAAACACTTCTCAAACGAAGAAAAACACTTTTTCAAATGCTAAGAAAGGTTTTATAAATCTATAAATAGTGTCTGTCCGAAAACTCATAAATTCATTTCTTCAATGTATAATTGTAATCAGAGAATAACGGTAAAGGTCTGAAAGCCCCGAGGGTTCCGGGTTAGGACCCGAGAGTTCCTCTGTTCGGACGAGGTTCTACCTCGTTCGGATTATCCTCGCAGGTTCTACCTGCGCAGTGAAAAGAATATAAAAAAATAACAAATATCAGTAGTATAGGTTGAAATAGAAAACGTATTAAAAATAAATGCAAGCTTCAACAATTGAAAATTGAAAATTGAAAATTGAAAATGAAAGAACAAGTAGACAAGGCGAACGAGGTAGAACCTCGTCCGAACGGAGAACGTATTAAAAATAAATGCAGGCATAGCCTGCTTGGATAGAGCGAACGAGGTAGAACCTCGTCCGAACGAGGTAGAACCTCGTCCGAACGGAGTATACGGTTATTAAAGTGTCGTCCCTGAGGGACTTAGGCGCCGATATTTTGCTGTCCGTAGACTGAAGTATACGGTTATTAAAGTGTCGTCCCTGAGGGACTTAGGCGCCGATATTTCGCTGTCCGTAGACTGAAGTCTACGGTTATTAAAGTGTCGTCCCTGCGGAACTTAGGCGCCGATATTTCGCTGTCCGTAGACTGAAGTCTACGGTTATTAAAGTGTCGTCCCTGCGGGACTTAGACGCCGATATTTCGCTGTCCGTAAACTGAAGTCTACGGTTATTAAAGTGTCGTCCCTGCGGGACTTAGACGCCGATATTTCGCTGTCCGTAGACTGAAGTCTACGGTTATTAAAGTGTCGTCCCTGCGGGACTTAGGCGCCGATATTTCGCTGTTTTATAGACAGACTCTAATTATTGAAGTCCTTTTCGCGCGAACCTAAAAAAAAGCGACTGTCATAGACAGTCGCTTTAATTAACTAAGAAAATTAGCAATTAAAATGTACGAGGCTATTGTTTCGTAACCTTCTTTATCGCAACACCTCTATCGGTCTGGATTTGTAACATATAAATTCCTCTTGACAACTCTGATACCGAAATTGACTGCTCAGGATTAATTATCTGTTTTACTACCTTTCCGTTTATATCATAGATGTCAATTTGCTTTATCTGCAAATCGGATACTACATACAATATATCACGTGTCGGATTCGGATAAACATTTATGCTCTCTGAAACTTCTATCATTTCTATTCCAACACTATTTCTGTATACTGCCACTGTATAAACCTGCGTAGTTAGTCCATCTTCAGCGGTAACTGTAACATGGAAAATAGTCACTCCTACTCGAAGTTCAAATCTACCAATACCTGTTACTGTTGCATTAGGATCGGTTGATTGAGCAAATATGGTAATACTGTCTATTTCGTAACTTACATTTACGATATAATCAACCGTATTTGCATCAAATACTGGATCCAGTGTTCCTTCACTTACTGTCAAGGTTACTAAGGAAGCATCATTGTTTACTACAGCATTGACTGTAATAACTGTTGCCATACCTGTAATCGTATTGGTACATCCATTAGCATCAGTCACACTTCTTAAAGTAAAAGTATAGACATCAGCAACTGTCGGAGTAAAGACATACGGAGAAGTATTTACAGACTCAGTTACATCTCTTTGACCGTCAGAGTAAACAACATCCCAAGGAGCAACACCTGTAAGCGTTATCAGATTTACGCTTTGACCTAAAGTGATCGTCTGATTTGAAGCCAAAACTGCCGTAGGAAGCGGATTAACGGTAATCGTTTCAGTACTTGCGTTAATCAGCGTACCAGCATAACCATTGACATCACTTACGCTTATCAAAGAAAGTGCATAAGTTCTATCTACAGTCGGGTTAAACTTATAAGGAGAAGTATTAACCAATACTGTTTGAACACCTGTTCCATCATTGTAGGTAAGCGTCCAAGGAGCAGTACCTGTTAGACTGACATAATCTACACTTTCACCCAAACAGATAGTCGAAGGTAATGGTAACTGAGTTGCTGTTGGTTTAGGATTAACCGTAATAGTAACATTGCCTGTTGCCGGACTTGTACAACCAACGCTGTTTACACTATCCAAAGCATAAGTTCCCGCTACTTTAGCCCAGAACAGGGATGACGTAGCTGTCAGCGTTTGGTTCGTATTATAATAAACAGTCCATGGCGCCGTACCTGTCAGGCTGATAAGAGCTACGCTATCTCCTGCATAAATGCTTTGATCTTGCGCTATTATCATTGCTGTTGGGTTAGGATTAACCATAATATTAGTTACAGTAGATCCGCCAATTGAACCCTTACAACCATTGACAGTAGTTACGCTTACTAAAGTAAAGTTATACGTTCCTGCCACTGCAGGTTTGAAATAGTATGGAGACGTTGTTATTCCCGATACTGTTTTCGCAATACCTGTACCATCATTATAAGTCAAAGTCCACGGCGTACCACTTCCTGAAATAGTCGCAACTGCTATACTGTCACCCAAACAGATAGACTGATTAGATGCTGTTGCTATCGTAGTTGCTGTCGGCGGTGTATTTACCGTAATGACAACACTACCCGTTACAGGAACACTACATCCACTATTAATGCCTGCACTTACCAAATTATAGGTTGTTGTTGCTGTTGGTTTAATCCAGAACAGAGACGATGAAGTTGTTAGCGTCTGATTTGTGTTATAGGTAAGCGTCCAAGGACCTGTACCTCCTGAAACACTGACAATCGCTACACTGTCGCCTGAACAGATAGTTTGACTTGATGCTATCACAGTTGCTGCGGGACGTGAATTAACCGTAATCGTTCTTGCTGCTCCGCTAACCGTACCTTTACAGCCATTGGCATCGCTTACGCCCGTCAAGGTTACCGTATAGCTTCTTGCTGTTGTCGGTTTAAACCAGTATGGAGAAGTAGCAACCGATACTGTTTGAACACCTGTTCCATCATTGTAGGTAATTGTCCATGGCGCTGTACCTCCTGTTATAGTAACAAGATTTGTACTGTCGCCCAAACACATTATTGCAGGTGTTGTTTGCTGCAGCGCTGCTGTCGGCGGTGTATTTACCGTAATGGTAACGCTACCCGTTACAGGAACACTACATCCATTATTACTGCTTACACTATTCAAAGTATAAGTTCCAGCTGCTTTAGCCCAGAACAGAGACGATGAAGTTGTTAGCGTCTGGTTTGTGTTATAGGTAAGCGTCCAAGGACCTGTACCTCCTGTAACACTGACAATCGCTACACTGTCGCCTGAACAGATAGTTGAATTTGCTGCTGCTATCACAGCTACCGTTGGCAACGGATTAACTGTAATCGTTCTTGCTGCTCCGCTAACCGTACCTGTACAGCCATTGGCATCGCTTACGCCCGTCAAGGTTACCGTATAGCTTCTTGCTGTTGTCGGTTTAAACCTGTATGGAGAAGTAGCAACCGATACTGTTTGAACGCCCGTTCCATCATTGTAGGTAATTGTCCATGGCGCTGTACCTCCTGTTATAGTAACAATATCTGTACTGTCGCCCAAACACATTGTTGCAGGTGTTGTTTGCAGCAGCGCTGCTGTCGGCACAGCATTTACCGTAATGACAATACTACCCGTTACAGGAACACTACATCCATTATTACTGCCTACACTTACCAAATTATAGGTTGTTGTTGCTGTTGGTTTAACCCAGAACAGAGACGATGAAGTTGTTAGCGTCTGGTTTGTGTTATAGGTAAGCGTCCAAGGAATTGTACCTCCTGTAACACTGACAATCGCTACACTGTCGCCTGAACAGATAGTTGAATTTGCTGCTATCACGGTTACCGTTGGCAACGGATTAACCGT
This sequence comes from Bacteroidales bacterium, assembly GCA_031257735.1. GTDB lineage: Bacteria > Bacteroidota > Bacteroidia > Bacteroidales > WCHB1-69 > JAIROC01. The sequence goes on from JAIROC010000258.1 coordinate 14,550, forward strand.
AATTGTCTTCGGTGTCAGGTCAACCGTACCTGTACAATTGGCATCGCTTACGCTTACCAAGGTATAGGTTGCTGTTGCCGTTGGCGTAATCTTGTATGGAGATACAGTAATATTCTGTACCGTTACATTACTTGCACCGTTATTGTAAGTAACTGTCCAAGGTTGCGTACCTGTTAAGTTTATCAAAGCTACCTCATCAGCGGCACAAATAGTTGTATCTGCTGCTAAAGCTATGGTTGCTGTTGGTAACGGATTTACCGTAATAGTAGCGGTTCCTGTAAGTGTTGTATTGACACAGTTATTGGCATCACTTACGCTTACCAAAGTAAAGACATGGCTTCCTGTTGTCGTTGGTTTAAAGACGTAAGGTGAAGATGCGACTGTTTCAGTTACATTATTCGTACCGTCATTGTAAACAAGCGTCCATGGAGCTTTACCTGTAAGGTTTATCAATTCAAGACTGTCGTTTAGACAAAGCGTTCGAGAAGCTACTATGCTTGCTGTTGGCAACGGATTTACTATAACAGTAACATTACCGTTAAGACTGTTAGAGCAATTAGCGTCGCTTACACTCTTCAAATTAAACGTGTACGTTCCTGCTGTTGTCGGTTTAAATATAAATGACGTATCTGTATTATTTACTATAGATTGATCATTTACACCGTCATTATATAGAAGCGTCCATGAAGCAGCGCCTGTAAACTTAACAAGTTCTACGCTGTCTCCCAAACAGAAGGTTTGATTTGATACTACTTCTGCTGTTGGTAACGGATTGACTGTAATCGTATCGCCATTGGTAATGTTAACAACACAACCATAAACATCGCTTACCGAAGTGATGGCGAAAGTTCCTGTCAATGCTGATTTAAACTTATATTCAGACGAAGTGATACCGGACAAAGTTTTGTCGCTTGTACCATCGTTATAAGTGAATCCCCAAGGAGTTGTACCTGTATAGTTCAAGGTTACGCTGTCTCCCATGCAAAGGGTTTTGGTAACTATGGTTAATTCAGGTAATGATCTTACATAGACTTCTGCGGTACTCATACTGTTTACTTTGTCATAATCGCAACCACTTGCATCGGTCAAACTTACTAACTCGAAGACAAAGTTACCTTCTTTTTCTGACGGTACTGCAAGCGTATCCGTCATGATATTGTTCTTACTGTATTCTACTCCGTTCGATTTGAACACAAGGTTATATGGCGCAACACCGGTAAATACCAATGTCATGCTTTCTCCGAAACAGATTGTAGCTTTACCGTCTGTCAAGCCCAACATACGTACGGATGGAGCAGCATTTACTCTTACCGTAGCGCTTGCTGACAAGCCTGTATTGATACAGTTAGCATCCGTAATGCTTTCCAAAGTAAACACGTAAGTACCTGTATCTTTAGAAGCTATGCGTACTGTGCCGTCCGGATAGATTTCGTCTGCTAAAACAGTTTGATTGAATGAACCTGTAAGTACGCCATTACGTAATGTATTGAATGCAATATTAAATGGAGGCGTTCCTTTTACCTTTATTGTAGCGCTGTCGCCATAACACAGGTCTTGGTCTTCCATACTTACTGTCGGCATTTCATGTACAAAAATAGTAGCCGTATCCGTACTATTTGCTGCATCAAAACCACAACCGCTTGCATCAGTCAAACTTACTAACTTGAAGCCAAACAGACCTACTTGTTCTGACGGTACAGCAAGAGTATTCGTCGTGATATTGTTCTTGCTATATTCTACTCCGTTCGATCTGAACACAAGGTTATAAGGCGCAATGCCGGTAAATTCTAACACTTTGCTTTCACCCATACAGACTGTATCTTTACCATTGTCTAAATCTAACATCTGTACTGTCGGCAACGCATTTACTAATATGGTTGCTGTTATTGGCGTCGTATTTTCACATCCTGTGCCACGATCTGTTACCTTTAACAAGGTAAATTCAAACTCACCTGCTTCATCTGACTGTACCGAATAGGGACTGCCTATGTTTCTCTTGTAGAAAGTACCAACAAGTTGTCCATCTTTCTTTGAGGTAAATTCTATATCAAAGGGACCTGTTCCTGTAAATACTAAGTCCTTAGATGCTCCTATACAAATAGTATCTCTTCCATCTGGATTCATATCAGCCATCTGTACTGTTGGCAACGCATTTACTAATACGGTTGCTGTTACCGGCGTCGTATTTTCACATCCTGTTCCATGATCTGTTACCTTTAACAGCGTAAATTCAAATTTTCCTGCTTCATCTGACAGCACAGGATAGGTCTTGTCTGTTATGCCTCTCTTGTAGAAAGTTCCAACAAGTTGTCCATCTTTCGTTGAGGTAAATTCTATATCAAAAGGACCTACGCCGGTAAATACCAAATCCTTGCTTTCTCCTATACAGATTGTATCTGTGCCATTGGGATTCATATCAGCCATTGTTACTGTTGGCAACGCATTTACTAATACGGTTGCTGTTACTGGCGTCGTATTTACACAACCTGTGCTATTATCTGTTACCTTAGTCAAAACAAATTCAAATTCTCCTGCTTCTTCTGATATTACCGAATGGTTGTTTGTTATTCCTCTCTTGTAGAAAGTACCAACAAGTTGTCCATCTTTCTTTGAGGTAAATTCTATATCAAAAGGACCTGTTCCTGTAAATTGTAACTCCTTGCTTTTGCCTATACAGATTGTATCTCTTCCATCTGGATTCATATCTGCCATCTCTACTGTTGGCAACGCATTTACAGTTATGTTTACTATTTGATCTGTGTCATTTATACAATTAGCATCTTCCACGCTCTCCAATGCAAATATAAACTGTCCTGCTTCGCCTGCTTCTATTTTGGCAGTATATTCCGTCGCTCCTGTCTGTGTTATCGGATATTTACCTGCTCCAAATTCTTTTGGCAAATGATAAGCAGTTGAAGGATCTGCACTATTCACTGTATAATCCAATGTAAACGGAGGCGTTCCCGTAAAGGTAATCGTTACGCTATCGTTTTTACATACTGCTGATGATGGCATGCTTACGGTCGGACGTGAATTTACAAATACGGATGCTGTTACTGGCGTCGTATTTTCACATCCTGTAGCATCTGTTACCCTTAACAGGGTAAATTCAAATTCTCCTGCTTCAAGTGATTCTACTTTATAAGGATTTTCAGTTATTACTCTCTTATAGAAAGTATTAACAAATGCTCCATCTTTCTTTGATGTAAATTCTATATCAAAGGGAGCTGTACCTGTAAATTGTAAATACTTGTTCTCGCCTATACAGATAGTATCTCTGCCGTCAGGATTCATGTTTAACATTTCAACTGTTGGCGCTGTTCCTTTTACTGTTATTTGAGCAGTTACAGGTGTCGTATTTTCACAGCCCGTTCCATGATCAAATACACTCAACAAGGTAAAATCAAATGTACCTAATGCAAGTGACGGTACAGGATATGGATTTTCAGTTATACCTCTCTTGTAGTAAGTTTCAGTAGATCCACCATCCTTAGTTGAGGTAAACTTTATATCAAAAGGTCCTACGCCTGTAAATTGCAACAGCTTGCTGTCGCCCTGACAGATTGTATCATTGCCATTTGTCAAACCTAACATCTGCACTGTCGGCAACGCATGTACTAATATAGTTGCTGTTACTGGCGTCGTATTTTCACAGCCTGTACCATTATCGGTTACCTTCAACAGCGTAAATTCAAACTTACCTGCTTCCATTGATGGTACCAAATAAGGACTGCTTATGCCTCTCTTGTAGAAAGTATCAACCTTTGATGCGTCATCTTTTCTTGAGGTAAATGCTATATCAAAGTTTCCTGTGCCTGTAAATACCAATTCCTTGCTCTCGCCTATACAGATTATGTCTTTACCATCTGTCAAACCTGACATCGAAACTGTTGGCGCTTTTACGATTACTTTTGCCGTCTGGGCTGTTGTATTTACGCATCCATTATTATCTGTTATACTTATCAGATGGAACTCAAATTCGCCATAATCCGCTGAAGCTATAGACACTGTATTGTCTAAAGGATTTACTTCCGTTTCGGCTATATGTCTATTGAATATGGTTGCATCCGAACCGTCAGAAGCATTGCCGCCTACCCATACGCCATTCTTCTTTGTTTTAAACTGAATGTCTACCGGGAATTTCTTTGCCGTTACCTTAACTGTAGCTGGAGCCTTATAACAGATGTCCTGATTTGCCATTGTTACCGTTGGCAACGGATTGACCGTTATTTCAAAATTGTCTACATTGGCGTGTCCTGAACATCCCTTGTTATCTGTCAAGCCCAGTAATCTAAACTTGAATGTACCTGCGCTACCGGCTATAATAGTTGTATCATTTTTAGCATTCGCACCATAGAACGTAATCGCCGATGGTAGATATACTTGAGAAGGATTTAACCAATTAACACCATTATCAACACTTACCAGGTATTTTAATGTAACAGGATAGTTACCCGTGAAAGTGAAGTTCACGCCTTCTCCTGCACACAATTCATTGTTTTGCGGAACATCTACTGTTACAGTAGGCGCATCGACAATTACTGTGAAGTTATTCACATTGGAAGTTCCTGTACATCCGTTTGCGTCTGTCAAACTTACAAAATCAAAGATAAACGTACCTGCGCTGCCGGCTTTTATGGTTGTATCTCCACTTCCATTTGCATTGTAGAATACTATTGGAGATGGTAATCCCACCTTACTCGGATCGTCATTGTCTACCTTATATGTTAAGGTATACGGAGCTTTACCCTTTTCAAATGACAAGGTAATATTGGCGTTTTCACAGACAGATGCCAGCGGCGGCGTTATTTTTACCAATGGCAATTCATTTACGGTTATATTTACCGTACTGTCAGAGAGTGTATCATTGAGACAATAGTAATCTTTTATGCTCTTTAATACAAACTCAAAGTCTCCTGCTTCGCCTGCTTCTATTTTGGCGGTATATGCCGTCTCTCCTGTCTGTGTTATCGGATACTTACCTGCTCCAAATTCTTTTGGCAAATGATAAACCGAAGCATCTACAGCGCCACTTCCATTATTCACTGTATAATCCAATGTAAACGGCGGAATTCCTATTAAGGTAATGGTTACGCTATCGTTTTTACATACTGTTACTGCTGCCATACTTACAGACGGTTTTGGTCTTACGTAAATAGAAGCCGATAACGTATTATTGATAGTATCAGTTAAATCTGCTATACAATGGAAAGCATCTTCCAATTCCAATAATTTGAACTCAAACTGTCCAGATTCCAATGACTTTATCATTTTTTTGGCAGAACTAATATCTAGGGTATTTTTTCCCCATTTGTTATCCCAATATGTTAATTTATAATCAGGTTCTCCTATAAAGTTTAATGTTTTTTCCTCTCCCAAACATATCGTATCTTTGCCATTGACCAAGTCTTCCATCTTCACAGTGGGTACTGCTCTTACACGTACAACCGCTATAGGAGTAGTAGGAGTAGAATTAGTAACACTACACCCAAGCCCGTCTTTTAACTTGGTATATCTAAAGGCATAGTTTCCTATACCAACATTGTCCACGCTCAATACGGTATCATTACTGTTGTAAACTCTCAATGGAAAAGGAAATCCGTAATCTGTCGGAAAGTCATCATTGACTGTATAGCTCAATTCAAACGGAGCTACGCCTTCAAAGGAAACAGGGAAAGTACCATAACATATATTTGTATCAGTTATAATAACTTTGGGGTCTGAAACAAATATATTAGCGTTTATCGTACTCTTAGCC
>JAIROC010000272.1 GCA_031257735.1 Bacteroidales bacterium
ATTATTGCCGTGCCTGTAGCGTATTATGCGGTGAATCGCTGGCTTGAGAATTTTGCATACAAAACGCCGATTCATTGGTGGGTGTTCGTCGCAGGCGGTTTGCTGGTGTTTTTGATTACCGTAGCAACGGTTAGCTGGCAAAGCTACAAGGCGGCTTCGGCTAATCCGGTGGAAGCGTTAAAATCGGAATAATGACACACGCTTAATAAAGTTTAACAAATATTAATAAAATTTAACATTTAGCAATGAAAAATATGTTTTACCTTTGTATTCTAAATTAATATGTTTTATGAATAATATTAGCATTTTAATGCCTGTTTATAACGCAGATGCCTTCATAAAGGAAACGATCGACAGTATCTTAAATCAGTCATTCGGAGATTTTGAGTTGCTTGTTATGGACGATGGCTCTACCGACAGAAGCGCTGATATTATTCGTTCATACTCCGATCCGCGTATTAGATACGAACTTTGTCCTCATAATTTTATTGCCACGCTGAACAAAGGTATCGAAATTGCACAGGGAAAATATATCGCCAGAATAGACCACGACGACCTGATGATGCCCGAACGCCTGCAAATACAATATGATTTTATGGAAACGCATCCCGAAATCGCCGCATGTGGAGCCTGTATGCAAACTTTCGGAAACAGTTCTTATACAATCAATGTGCTTACGGAACATAACGATATTGTTCAATACATGATATTGGGAAATCCTATGGCTAATCCTACAGCGTTTTACCGCCGCAGTTTTTTGATGGAACACAATATCCGGCACGAAGAGGGTTATTCGTTTGCCGATGACTATAAACTATGGACGGAAATCGCTAAAGTGGGAAAATTAGCAAATATCCCCAAAGTACTCACAAAATACCGTACTTCCGACAAGCAGGCAAGCGTGGTGAATTATGGACCAATGATGGCGGCTTCGTTAGTCGTACGTTACGAAATGATGCAATACTTTTTGTCGGCTTTTGTTCCCACGGGAAAATTGGACAGTATGGTCGCCGAACAGGTACTCCCGGGAATAGAACAATTGAACGACAAAGGATTCTTCTCCGAAGAAACTTATTTTAAGTTTATGTATGAACTGATACGCGGTTTATATCAACGAAACAGTTTAAACCTCAAAAAATGATAGAACGCCATGAACAAACTGACCGCCATAATACCATTTTTAAATGAAGGAATAGAAATCGAAAGAACTCTCGAAAGTATTCGGGAAACCGCTGAAAACAAAGTAGATATAATTGTGATTAACGACAATTCGCAGGACGATACCGACTATGAATCTGTTGCAAAAAAATATAATGCACGTTACTATTACAATGTTACGAGGCAGGGTGTGGCGCAATCGCGCAATATCGGAGTAGAACTCTGCGAAACACCTTATTTTATCCTTTTCGACGGACACATGCGCTTTTATCATAACGACTGGTGGAACGAAACCGTAAAGGCGCTCGACGATAACGACCGTGCAACATATTGCCTGCGATGCCTGCCTTTGGATGACAAGTTTCAACTGATGGAAAATACCTCAATGGGTGCCTGTATAAATATGGATGAAGCTGCCGGAAATGCAATTTTGGATCCGGCATGGAGATATGGGAATAATGAAATCGACAAACTCATAATTCAGATACCATGCGTACTGGGAGCCTGTTATGCACTGAGCAAACGCTATTGGACATATCTGAAAGGTTTGACAGGACTTAAAACTTACGGATGCGACGAAGCGTATTTAAGTCTGAAAACATGGCTGGAAGGCGGCAGTTGTTTATTGTTTAAAGAGATAAAAGTTGGGCATATATTCCGACCCAAAGCGCCATATTCAATGTCATCCGTTGATTTGATGTACAATAAACTTTTGATGGCGGAATCAGTGTTGCCATACGAACAAAAGAAAACGGTGTTTTCGAACATACAGAAAAGTAATTCCTACGAATTTACCGAAGCCATGAAACTGTTGGTTGCCAATAAAAAATTGGTAGCCGAACTGAAGTCTTATTATCTGCAGATTTTTACATCTGATATTGATTCATTTATTAAATTTAATCAGGACATGAAGCAATAAACAGGCAGGTTCACCTGCTTTTAAATATTTTTTTATTAATTATTAAATTTTTTTGAAATGACTAAAGAAAAAGAAGAGCTTGCAAAGCAAGCAGGTTTGAATCCCGAGGAAGCAGAAGAACTTTTCTCGGAAGAAACATTGGAAACTATGGGAACAAACCCCATTGTTGAAGATGAAAGTGCGGATGAAGTCAATGTGTATTGTCCACAGTGCAATCAATGTATTTGTGTATCTACGACCACTATTGTATCTACAACATCACCATCTGGGGAGACAAATGGTCAGTGCCACAGTCAATGTAGTTGTAGTGGTGGCACACCACCTTCAGGATTTACAAATGGTCATTGTCATCAGTGTGGGATTGGGTGTTCACGTTTTAGTTCCGAAACCCCAAACATATAGCACATGGATGGTGTATGAAATGCAGTTGAAACGAGGAATGTCTCAAATTAGGATTTTTTGAGACATCCTTGTTTCTTTTATTCTTAATTGTTATGATTTTAAACTAAAAAGATATAATTATGTATAAATTAAGTAAGTATAATTATTTTGTGAAATATGAACAGCGGATTATTTATTTCAATGGGATGACCGGATTTTCATTTTCAGTTGCTCAAGAAGAGGATGAAAAATTGAAAGAATTGTTCAATGATTTGATTTCATTTCAAATACAGTATAGTAGCATATTTTATCGTTTAAAGAACTGGGGATTTATTGTGAATGAAGATATAGATGAGATAAATAAAATTAGATATAGAAATAGAAAAGCCATTTTTGCAGATAGGTTTTACCGATTGATTATTAATCCTACTCAGGATTGTATTTTTAACTGCTGGTATTGTAATCAACATACCCAAAACATGGGAGGCATGAAAGCTGAGGTTGTAAAAAAAGTAAAAAAACATATTGATGTGATGGTTAGAGATGAAAAAATAACAGGATTGTTTTTAGACTGGTTCGGGGGAGAACCTCTGATGTATTTTGATGAAATAGTTTATCCCATAGCCCAATATGCTTTTACACTGATTGAGAAATATAATTTGCCATTTTTCCAACATGCCACAACCAATGCATACTTGATAACACAAAAAATGGCAGATGAAATGAAAAATATAAAACTAAACAGTTTTCAGATTACTCTTGACGGAGACGAAGAACGACACAATAAAATACGAAATGTAAATGGGAAACCGAGCTATAAACGTATTATGGATAATATTATTCTGCTTTGCGAAACTATTCCAGACCTTAGAATTACGATAAGATTAAATTACGATAATTCAACTTTACTTAAAAGTAATATGCCGTTGGTATATGAACAAATTCCACAACAACACCGTAATAAGATAAAATTGGATTTCCAACGAGTATGGCAGACCTATGATAGAAGTGATAACAACAATGTGATTAATGATAGTGTAAACGAAAATAGGGCGGGGCAGAAGCCCAACGAACCTTTGCTTGAGTTAAAAAAAAGCGTAGCTTCTATGGGTTATTCATATTCCATGTCAAATGTATTTTCAATCGGACAATCGTTCAGATGTTATGCCGATAGATATTATCATACTGTAATTAACTATGATGGCAAAGTATATAAATGTACTGCACATTTGGAACAGGAAGTCGGCGTTTTGCATGACAATGGAGTTATTGCATGGAATGAAAATATTATGAGCGATTTATACTCAAAGGCTACTTTCGAAAATGAAAGATGTCTTAACTGCAAGTATCTTCCGTTATGCTTAGGTTCATGTTCTCAACATGTGAAATACAATAAATGTATGGTTGATAACTCTGAAATATCATGCGAACAATTTATTATCAGTATATATAAACAAAAAATAAATAAACAATGAGATTAATATTATATAATTTTATATTAGTATTAAAACGCTTCAAAGCATCAAGCGTCCTGAATATTATAGGTTTAGCGATTGCATTTGCCGTATTTTTTGCAGTCATTGTACAGACTTATTACGATTTCAGTTTCGACAAAACTTTTGAGAAAGCTGACAATATTTATTTGTGTGCTCAATATAATTCTAATAGCGCTCAATATCTAAGATCAACCACTAAAATAGGAGGAGAACTTGCAGAAAAATTTCCTGAAATAAAAAACTATTGTTATACGAATCCAACATCATGGATAACGACTATATTTGGAGTCAGAGATTCTCTTGATAACGTGCACGAATTTACGGAAAAAATCATACGTGTCGGCGGGGGTTTTATAAATATGTTTATGCCGGGAAAAATAATTATTGGAGACGCCAATCAAATATTTATAAGTAATAATAGTGTGATGCTTACGGAAGGCATTTCGAAGAAATTTTTTGGAAAAGAAGACCCTTTAGGAAAAGTTTTAGATTTTCACGATGATGGCGGACGAATTATACCTAAGACAGTTGTCGCAATATGCGAAAATTTTCCCGATAACTGCAGTTTTAAAAATGGAGTTTACATGATGGCTTCGTTTAATGATCTTTCACCTGGTTACAATGTTTATTTGGAAATCGCTCCGGAAAATAAAGATAAATTATCGGAAAGCCTTAACAGGTATAAGGAAGAAATAAAATCCAAACAGGAGTTTCATCTGATTGCTTTGAGAGACATATACCTTAAATTTCCGGAAGGAAAGGGCGATATCAGTACGACCCTGTCATTGCTGGCAACAGGTTTATGGCTCATGTTTATTGCATATATCAATTTCATTAATTTTGCCATGTCGATGGCTCCTGTCCGACTAAAAAACTTGAATATAAGAAGAATAATGGGCGAAAATCCTTTCTTTCTGAGAATTTCCATTGTTATGGAATCTGTTTTTATCTCTTTTATAGCTTTTTTGATATCCATACTGTTTATTATGTATTTTAATACAGGAGTAATTAAAGAATTTTTCCATGTTGATTTATCTATTTTCAAAAATATTACTCCCTTGTTTTTGACTGCCGTAGCATCGTTAGTGATGGGATTTGTAGCTGGAATATATCCCGCTGTTTATTCGACCCGTTTTAAACCGGCGATGGCTCTCTCTGGCTCATTTTCTATTTCGACCGGCAGCAGAGTTTTGAAAAACAGTCTGATTGTTATTCAATTTGTTTCGGCTGTTTTTTTAATTATTACCGCTTCTTTCATCAAGATTCAGCACAACTATATGCTGAATAAATCATGGGGTATTGATACGGAAAATGTTGTCCATATCGAAATAGCACCCATGACACCGCGCGAGATGCGAAAACCTTTTGAGATAGAACTGAGAAATAATCCGAATATCATTAATATTACGAGATTAAGCGCTCTGCCAGGGCGATGGGGAGGCAACTATTTTCAATGTAAAATCGGCGAAGTTAATGTGAAAGAATATGTTCGAATAGGAGGCGCCGGTATTCTCAAGTTTTTTGATATTCCTCTTGTTGAAGGACGCGATTTTGAAGAAGAAGATATTTATGGCGAAGAAAAATTAATTGTTAATCAGTCTTTCGTTAAAAAATACGGATTTAATGAAAAAGATATAACAGGGACGAAGTTTACAAGTAATCAATCATATTTTCCTAACGGAGTAAGCGAAATTGTTGGGGTAATGAAAGATTTCAATATTCAATCTTTGAAAGACCCTATCGAACCTCTGGCTTTTGTTGTGGGAAAAACTTACGCGGAATGGTTTACTCCATACATGCTCGTTAAATATAACGGACAGAACAAAGATAAGGCTATTGAACATATATATGATACATGGAAAAAATACTGTAATTCATATCTTGACCTTCATTTTTTGGACGAAGAACTTGATAAACTTTACGAGAAAGAAAACAATCTCGCCAAACTGATTTCGATATTCGGTTTGATTACTATAATTGTGGCAATTATGGGCGTTTACGGTTTGATTCTGTTCAACGCCAAGTCGAAACAGAAAACAATAGCGCTTCACAAGGTACATGGCGCATCAATAATGGAAGTTATTCTGATGTTGAATCGCGGTTTCCTGATTCAGTTTGCGGTGGCATACATTATTGCCGTGCCTGTAGCGTATTATGCGGTGAATCGCTGGCTTGAGAATTTTGCATACAAAACGCCGATTCATTGGTGGGTGTTCGTCGCAGGCGGTTTGCTGGTGTTTTTGATTAC
>JAIROC010000398.1 GCA_031257735.1 Bacteroidales bacterium
CCGCGAAGACTTCCGAACCTGCCGGGATACATTTTTATCGCGCAACTATTCACTTTCCAATTATAAATTAAACTGAAAGAATTACAAATTAAACTTAAAAAAGACGCCGGCTATTTTAAACTTTAAACCTTAAACTTTAAACTTAAAACCGCTTTTAAGAAGCGGCTATAATAAATTAATTTAATTAACTAAAAACTTAACTTATGGATTTAAAAAACAAAAAAAACAGGCTAAAAAACAGACTGCTCTATGCAGTTGCCTGTGCGTTGTTCATGCTTCCTGCAAGTTTGCCGGCGCAAACAGATGGGAGAAATGTTGTACGTGGAACGGTAAGTGACAATGCCGGTCCATTGCTTGGCGTCACGGTGGCAGTACAAGGCACTATCAATGCCACTACTACCGACACAGACGGAAACTACACCATTACGGTGACAGGGGAAGGGGCTGTGCTCGCTTTCTCGTACATTGGCTACAAAACCGTCACCCAGCCGGTAGGTACCCGGAGCCGGATTGATGTAACGATGGAAGAAGAGGTGAGCCGCTTGGATGAAGTGGTAGTAGTCGGGTATGGTACGCAAAAAAAATCAGATGTTACAGGCGCTATTGTTTCTTTAGGCGAACAAACAATTCGAGAAGTTCATGCTGCTAACGTTTCTCAAGCAATACAAGGACGTGTTGCAGGTTTACAGGTACAGCAAACATCTACACGCCCGGGACAAATGCCTCAAATACGTGTTAGAGGAAGCCGCTCATTGACAGCAAGCAATGATCCTCTGATTATTGTAGATGGCATACCATTCGATGGCGCAATTAACGATATTGATCCTAATAACGTTAAATCGCTTGAAATACTTAAAGACGCTTCTTCTACGGGTATCTACGGGGCAAGAGGCGCTAATGGGGTAATTATTATTACTACCAACAGAGGGATGCAAACAAACAGGCCCGAACTGACGTATCATGGTTATTTTGGCGTAGGAAACGCAGCCAAAAGATACACTCTGTACAGTCCGGAAGAGTTTGTCGAACTCCGAAGAGCATCCAATTATAATAGTGGTAATTTATATCCGGATGAACAGGCTATGTATGATGCGGGAAAATCAACCGACTGGCAGGATTTGATATATCAAACCTCAATAAAGATGAACCATGAGTTAAGTTTAATAACAGGTAATGAATGGACGCAGGTTTCTTTGGGTTTGGGATATTATAAGGAAACGGCTATTCTACCTGGCCCGGCTTATCAAAGATTCTCGGCTCGCGCTACTATTGACCAAAAAATCTCCGAATATGTAAAAATAGGTTTTAATACATTAAATACTTATGGCATAACAGATGGCGAAAGCGCAGATGTGATGTACAGCATATTGACGCTTACGCCTTTTACAAATCCATATAATGAAGATGGAAGTATCAACGTACAACCTAGAGTACAATACAATGCAGACCCAATGATGAATCCGCTACTTATTAAAGATACGGATTTGTGGAAAGAACAACGACGCCGTTTCAGTTCTTTCAATACATTTTATGGCGAAGTTAAAATTTTTGAAGGGTTAAAATACAGATTAAATGCAGGCTTTAATTACTATCAGGATAATTACGGAAGTTATTATGACTCGCAGACACCCATGAAAAATGGAGGACTTTCGGAGGCTACTGTAAACAATATTGCAGGATACGGCTATACTATTGATAATTTGCTGTACTACGATAAAATTATAAAAGACAAACATCGTCTAAACATTACAGGACTGGTAGGAACGCAAGAAAACAGTTCGTTTAATACAAGAGTATCGGCAAGAGATATGGTTGCAGGTTATGTGCAATATTATAATTTGGGACATTCATACGAATCTCCCGTAGTGGACTCCAGGTTACAAAGTGCCCCAAAACGCCGAATGGTTTCGTTCATGTTAAGAGGCAGCTATGCTTATGCTGATAAATATTTGCTTACTCTTACAGGAAGATATGATGGCTCGTCAGTATTAGCCGAAGGAAATAAATGGCATTTGTATAAATCAGTATCGCTTGGGTGGAATATACATGAAGAAAAATTCATGGAAGATGCAGAATGGCTAAGCAACCTTAAAATCAGGGGCGGATATGGCGAAACATCCAATGAATCTGTAGCGCCCTATTCTACAATATCACAATTGACACCCAATTATTATAATTTTGGCGATGATTTTCAAAACGGTTATTACACAATGAATGTTGTCGATCCAAATTTGGGTTGGGAATATACCAATTCGTTCAGTTTAGGCTTGGATTTTGGAATACTGCAAAATCGCATATCCGGTTCTATTGATGTGTATTCGCTAAAGACGAACGATTTGCTGTTGAATCAAGCCTTGCCGTATTCCACAGGTGTCCTTGCGTCTTACCTAACAAACGTGGGCAAAACGCAAAATAAAGGGATAGAAATTTCATTGCATACCATTAATTTCAGAAACGATAACGGATTTAACTGGGATATGGATTTAGCCTTTTCGCTTAACAGAAGCAAAATTTTAGCTTTAAATAGCGGGGTTGAAAGAATAGAAGACTCCGGTTGGTTTGTAGGTTCACCGATAGACGTCATTTACGATTATAAAAAAATCGGTATTTGGCAACTTGGAGAAGAACAAGAAGCTGCTAGGTATGGCGCTTTTCCCGGTCGCGTTAAAATCGAAGATATAGATAACAGCGGAGCTATTGACGAGAAAGACAAACAAATAGTAGGAAATTGTGAACCCGATTTCGAATATGGCTGGACAAACCGTTTTTCTTATAAAGGATTTGACCTGACAGTAGTAAGCTATGGAAAAGTTGGCGGTATGTTGACCAGCGCTATTCATCAGGGACAAAGCTATGTTAATCAAATGAATGGAAGAAGAAACGGTATTAAAGTAAATTATTGGACAGAAGACAATCCGACTAACGATTTTCCGGGAGTTACCGGCAATGGGGATTATCCGACATTTCCTTCTACATACGGTTATTTTGATGCGTCATTTTTCAAAATAAGAACTATTACATTAGGATATGAATTTCCTGAAAAATGGCTTAAACCACTTAGTATTAAATCAATTCGCGCTTATCTCACTGTGGATAATGTATGTGTGCTGTTCTCTCCTTATGTTAATAAGTATGGAGGTTTAGATCCGGAGCCAACAGGTTATGGCGGGCAGTCGTTTGTTAACGGATACAGTTACACGCTGTCTCAAAGCCGTCAACTAACGATTGGCCCAACAGTTCCTTCATCTCGATATTTTCTATTCGGACTTGATATTAAATTTTAAACATTAAAAATATTTCGTTATGAAACTAATATATAAATTTTACAAAGTGGGCGTCTGCCTGTTACTTTTGTCAATTACTGCGTGTGAGGGGTATTTAAGCGAAGACCCGCGTTCTATATTAACTCCGCAATATTTTAATTCACCTGAAGGTATTAAAGCAGCAGTCGTTTCTGTTTATTCAGGTTTGAGAACACAATTCTGTCGTCAAGGTACAATGCCTATGACAATTTATGGAACAGATGAATTTAGAAGTACCGGTTTTGTAGTAAGTGCAAATGCTTCTATTGATGCATTTGACGCTTATGGTAATAATTTGAATCCTGACAATACTTCAATACTGATACCTTGGAGTCTTTGTTTCGTTTACATCAATACTTGTAATGGAGTTATAGAACGCGCTCCTTTAGCAAATATGACAGATATAGACTTGTCAACCGCACTCGGAGAAGCACATTTCCTGAGAGGTTTCTACTATTTCCTGCTGGTTGAAACTTTTGGCGAAGTACCTCTTGATTTAGGCGCCGGCGAATTAAAACACAACGACGCTAATCCGACAACCGAATCAAAACGAAACACTACAACTGAAGTTTTTGCTGCAATTATTGATGATTTTAAAGCAGCAGAAGAATACCTGCTTGACAAACCTGCGACAGGGAGAGTTGGAAAAGCTGCCGCCAAACATTTTTTGGCAAAATCCTATCTTGCCAGAGCAGGAGATGCAACCGCAAAGCAAGCAACCGATTATGAAAGCGCTTATCTTAAAGCAAAAGAATTGATTGACAATCGAGGCATTTATGGTGCAGCGCTGTTAGAAGACTATGGAAATGTTAATAAACAGGGCAATGAACACAGTACAGAAGTATTGTTTACAGTAGAACATACAAGTAACCTTACTTATAATGAAGGCGGAGTTGGTATAGGCGGAACTACGGCAGGTGAAAACGAATCTAAAGAAAACCGTGCTAACTTTTTATTTACTCCCATGTACGAAATTGTTAGATTACGTCCCATACTCGATAAGGCAGATGGCGGCTTTATAATGGAAAATTACTCTGTTACGGCTCCTGTTGCCCGTTCGGTTGAATATCAACGCCCATGGGGAACCTTTGTTCCAACTGACTGGCTGCTTTATACCGCATTTGAAGATAAAACAAATGACAGTCGTTTTCATCATTCTTTCCGTACCGTTTGGCTGTGTAATACTCCTATTATCAACCAGAAAGTTGCAAAATATACCAATTTGCTTGACAGTATGGTTATATCGGTAAATGTGGGTGACACGGCTATATACGCTTCTTTTGAAGAAGTTACGAATGAATACAGAGATTCTAAGGCATACCGTATATTCACGCCAAGCAATTGGGTTTATGAAACTAAACAAGAAACAGCGCCCGGATCAGGAGTTTATCAATATTCAGGTAATTTTGCATCTGGTTGGTGGCCTCCACTAACAAAATATGATGATGTAACTCGACCAAATGCAAACTATTCGTCTTTGCGCCCATATATCGTAACAAAACTATCGGAAACGTATTTAATTGCAGCACAGGCAGCATTACGTTCGGGGAAAGGAACGGCTGTAGTACGGGGCTATTTAAAAGCTCTTCGCGACAGAGCTACCTATGGAGCAAAAGAAAGTGACAGAAACGCAGCTATAGCGGCTATGGATGCAGTATTAGATGCCGCATTGGCCGGTTCAGATGATGATATACTTAATTTTATACTCGACGAACAATCGCGTGAACTTTGCGGAGAACAGTGGCGCTGGATTGATTTGAAAATCGCAGGTAAACTTATAGAAAGAGCTAAACTTCATAATGAAAATGTAAGAAATAACAATAGAATTTCTGAAAAACACTTGGTTCGCCCCATACCTGCAAGACAGATAGATATGATGACTGGTGAAAATAAATCTACCTATCAAAATCCGGGATATTAAAATAATATTATGTATAAAAAAGTTGTAATAATGTTTATCAGCATACTCATATTCTTCAATATGAGTATGCTGTTTGCCGAAGATGGAAGTAAACTTTGGTTACGTGCAAAAACTAACGCTCACGCTCAAGTTTTTGCAAACAACCAATGTCCTGCCATCAATATTGCTTTGGATGAATTGAGAACACAATGGAAAGGTTCTCCTGTACAATTAAATATTACTAAATCAAAAAATACAGTTGCTCTTGGAAAAGAAGGATTTACAATTACAGGTAACAAATCAGGCGGATTTACTGTTTCAGCATCAACTGAAGCGGGGATGCAGTTTGGTGACGAAATGCCTGTGTTCTCTACTTTCAGCAATTTTCAAAAATACCTGTACCATACGATTTGGAAAGACCAAGCGTAACATTAAAACAACTAATGAATAAAAAAATTAATGTATCAGAAATATTTTCAAATGAATAAAATAATAAACAAAATGAAAAAAATCTTACTATTTTCTCTATTATTTATAGGGACTGCAATGCTTTATGCAGAAGACGGTTATGATCTTTGGTTGCGTGCAAAAACAGATGCAAATGCACAAGTTACAGCCAACAGACAGGGAGCAAGTATCGACATTGCTCTGGAAGAATTGAGAACACAGTGGAAAGGTTCTCCTGTACAATTAAATATTGTAACAGCAAAAAATGTTGTTGCTTTGGGGAAAGAAGGATTCACAATTACAGGCAGCAAGTCAGGCGGATTTACTATTTCGGCATCTGCCGAAGCGGGCTTGCTGTATGGCGCATATCATCTTATCAGACTACAGGAAACCAATGCAGTTACAGAAACTCTCAATGTAAGCGAAAAACCTTCGTATAATGTTCGTATTCTAAACCATTGGGGAGGAACTATTGGATTGGAAGACAGCACTGGAAATGTAATCCCCGGCACTTTTTGGAGACCTGAAGAATTTCCCAACATCCCGGATTTTTATAAACAGTATGCGCGTGCCAATGCTTCTATTGGTATTAATGCCACTGTATTAGCTTTAAGCGGACCTCCTGCTATGTTTGAAACAAGATGGCTCGAAAAAATCAAAATAATTGCAGATTATTTTCGTCCATATAATATACGTGTGTATTTGGGTGTAAATTTTGCATCGCCTGTACTTTCAGGTGAATTAAAAACAGGCGACCCATTGGACAAAAGTGTTCAAAAATGGTGGAAAAACAAAGTAGCGGAAATTTACAGATATGTACCTGATTTTGGAGGTTTCTTAATGAAAGCCAATTCGGAAGGTACATCAGGACCTTTGGATTACGGACGTACTCATTTGGACGGAGCAAATATGATAGCTGACGCTTTAGCTCCACACGGGGGGATTATTATGTGGCGAGCTTTTATTTACGACCCGACCGAAACAGACCGTGCCAAGCAGCCTTATATTGAATTTAAGCCGAATGATGGAAAGTTCAGACCAAATGTAGCAGTACAGGTTAAGAATGGACCTGTTGATTTTCAGCCTCGCGAACCAATAAGCCCATTGTTTGGAGCCATGAAAAAAACTCCTGTTATGGGTGAAGTTGAAATTGTGCAGGAATATTTCGGTTACTCAAACCATTTGGCATATCTTGGAACCATGTGGGAAGAATGGCTTCAGACGGATACTTACGCCGATGGCGTTGGGAGTACGGTTGCCAAAGTAACCGATGGTACAATTATACCTTACAGGATAACAGGCATAGCAGGAGTATCAAATATAACCGCTCGAGATAAAAACTGGTGCGGACATATTTTTGCTCAAGCCAACTGGTATGTTTTCGGCCGTTTAAATTGGAATAATAATCTTTCTGCCGCAGCCATAGCAGAAGAGTGGGTAAGGCAAACGTTTACCAACGATGAAGCATTTGTTATACCTGTGGTAGATATGATGATGCGTTCGCATGAAGCCGAAGTTGATTTTATGATGCCGCTCGGACTGCATCATCTTTTTGCTTTCGGTCATCATTATGGACCCGAACCGTGGGTTGAGCCATCGCAGTCTCGTCCCGACTGGCTGCCGAAGTATTATCATAAAGCGGATGATTTTGGATTAGGTTTCGACAGAACAGAAACAGGAAGCAACGCAATAGAACAATATTTGCCAGCGTTACGGGATGCTTATGGAAATATGGCTACTTGCGATGAACGATTCTTGCTGTGGTTTCATCATGTGCCATGGACGCACAAGATGAGAAGCGGGCGCACGCTTTGGGAAGAACTGTGTTTCCGTTACGACAGAGGATTGCAGGAAGTAAGGGATTTCCAAAAAACATGGGACAGAATGGAAAAATATGTTGATCCGGAACGATTTGCTCACGTACAAAATAAATTATACATACAAGTAAGCGATGCAATATGGTGGAGAGATGCCTGTGTTTTGTATTTTCAAACTTTTGCCAAAATGCCTATCCCGTATAATCTGGAACGACCAACTCAGGATTTGGAAACGCTGAAAAAGATCGACCTCGTTGACAGGTATTACCGAGAAAGAGAATGGAGAGACAAGGAAAGAGGACAGATAATTCCCAAATATATACCGAGATAATTTATATAAAGTATAAAGAGCATGAGAGGGGAGTCTCAAAAATCAATTTATCTGCAATGGACACAAAGAATTTTGTTAACCTTTCAGATAAAAAAATTACTTCTGAGACTGCCCTTTTTATTGAAAATTTTTGATTGTTATGAAAAAAACAGGCTTTTTATTGGCGCTGTCAGTGTTTTGTTTATCTGCATCAATTACGGCACAGAACACGGAAATTATAAAACTATGGACCAATGGCGCACCAAATAACAGTGGACTGACAGGAGAAGAAATTCAACTGGAAAATGGACGCATTGGAAATATAACAGATCCATCTATCACTGTATATCATCCCGAAAATCCTAACGGAATGGCTATTATCATGTGTCCCGGCGGCGGATATTTCCGATTAGCGCCTAATCATGAAGGATTTGATATGAACAAATGGTTTACTTCGTCAGGTATCACTTATGCAGTATTGAAATATCGCATGCCAAACGGACATCCTGATGTTCCTGTTTCGGATGCTGAACAGGCAATACGCATATTCAGGCAACATGCTGCAGAATGGAAAATTGACCCGAACAAAATAGGAATAATGGGTGCATCTGCCGGCGGACATTTGGCATCAACAATATCTACTCAACCTTCAAGTAATGATGTCCAGCCAAACTTTCAAATATTGCTCTATCCTGCCATAAGTCATCTAAACAGTCTGCACTCAAGTCTTCTTGGTGAAAATCCTTCTGAAGAATTAAGAATTAAATATTCAAGCGAATTACAGGTTACGGAAAATACGCCTCCTGCTTTTGTTGTCGTTTCCTCTGACGATAATCTGGTATTAAACTGTATCGCTTATTATTTATCTCTCAGAGAACATAATGTGTCTGCAACATTACATATATATCCCACAGGAGGACACGGTTGGGGATATAATGATGATTTTTATTATAAACGGGAATGGACTCAGGAACTTGAAAAATGGTTAAGAACATTTTAAAATGTTAATATTTATGAAACCTGTTGTCAATAATTTATTATGTATTGCATTGTGTATGCAATTTTTCTGTTTGGGAGTATGCGCCCAGAATGAGGTAACGAAAAGTTTGCTACGTACTGCTCCGGAGGCAGAGAATATAGACGCTGATTATATCATGCAGTATATAGAAGCATTTAAAAGGGAAAAACAGGACATCCACAGTTTGATGATTCTCCGGAACGGAAAAGTGGTATCGGAACACTGGTTTGGCAATAATGCCGCCGACAAGCCTCATCCGTTATGGTCTATCAGTAAAACGTTTACTGCTACAGCTATTGCCTTTTGCATAGCAGAGGGAAAATTGAAAGTAACTGATAAAGTAATTTCCTTTTTTCCGGATAAATTGCCGACTGAAATAAGTGAAAACTTAAAGAAAATGGAAATACATCATCTGCTGACTATGACAACGGGGCATGATGTAGCGCCGAATCATGTTCGTTTTATTCAAGATGCCGACTGGGTAAAAGGATTCCTGTCTGCTCCTGTTGAACACGAACCGGGAACTTTTTTTATATATAACAGTATGGCTTCGTATATGCTGTCGGCTATTGTACAAAAAATAACAGGTGAAAAAATTATTGATTATCTGACTCCTCATCTGTTTAATCCATTAGGAATAACTAATGTAACCTGGGAAGAAAGCCCGCAAGGTATAAATGCCGGCGGATGGGGACTATCGCTTGTAACAGAAGACCTGGCGAAGATGGGACTGTTCATTCTTCAAAAAGGGATATGGAATGGGAAACGACTTTTACCCGAAGAATGGTTTGACGTGGCAACTGCTCGTCAAACGGCGTCAATTCCTGCGGGACAAAGACCCGAAAACATTACTCCTGAGACAAAAGAAATCGACTGGCTGCAAGGATATTGTTACCAAATGTGGCGTGGACGTCATAACACATTCAGGGCAGACGGAACAGGTGGACAATACATCATTATCATACCTGACAAAGATGCTGTTATTGTTACCACAGCTTTCGTCCAAAATATGCAGGCAGAACTTGACCTTATTTGGGAATATTTACTTCCCGCCTTTAAATAATAATCATTTTATCAGATGAATAAAATACGATTTACGGATTTACAGATTTGACTGACGCCACCTCAACAATTCAACAGTTAAACAACTCAACAACTCAACAGTTAAACAAATCAACAATTCAACAGTTAAACAACTCAACAACTCAACAGTTAAACAACTCAACAACTCAACAGTTAAACAAATCAACAATTCAACAGTTAAACAACTCAACAACTCAACAGTTAAACAACTCAACAACTCAACAAAAAA
>JAIROC010000478.1 GCA_031257735.1 Bacteroidales bacterium
AACGCAGATTTTAGCTGATTTGCACAGATTTTAGCCATTTCTTCATCTGCGTAAATCAGCTAAAATCTGCGTCATCTGCGTGCTATTTTCGCATAAAACTATGCCGAGCGCAGTATACAAGAACACTGTGGAACTTTTTATATAACAGTATTCAATTTTATCAATATCTTTGCACTTTGAACTTGTAAAATTAAATAAATGTTTGACCGTAAAATATCATTAGTATGGTTACAAATTGTGGAGAAGATGAGAAAACATATTTCAATAAAACATACCACAGACCTCACTGTATATTTGTACATATTATACTGCCTTTCGCCTTTTGTCCTGTATAAAACTGCAATACCGCAAACCGAATACGTTATGGCGTCCTGTATTTTTATGTCGATATTATATGTCTTGGGGATAAATTATCCCTTCGCCGTCGTTTACAAAACAATTCTACCAACGTATGCACAGGAACACATACCTTAATCGCGACCCCAATTTCGACGGATTGGTCGTCTATCACAATCTCGACGGCACATTTTCCAATGGATGGAAATATGTAGAGGGTAAAATTGTTACGTCATTAGTAGAAGCTACAAATCAATTGGAATGTAAAAGAGATTAATAATAACGCAATAATAAATAAAGAATGTGATTAATAAATAAAGACATGAAACATATTATTTTAACACTGTTTATCAGTATTTTATTTTGTGTCTCAATTGCTGCACAGCAAGAGCGGATGTACACAAAAAATTTGGATGCCTTTACAGGCACATGGGAGTATAAGACGGAGAATGAACTTTTTCGTATTGTTTTTATTAAAGGTAAAGATAATAGTGAGGGGCGTAACATCGATTGCATTATAGGAGGGTATCTTTATATTAAAAATAAAGATACTATAGGTGGTGATTACACGAAAAACATACCTGTAAAATATTCGCATGAGAATAAAAAAGATGTTACAATTTTCGGCACAAATGCATTATCTAGTCTGGACAAGGTTAATCCTAATCAAATAAGATTAATATTTACCGACAGGAAAATAGGTAAAAAAACATGGGGAAATGCCGGAATGCGTAAAATATCCGAAAATCTGTTTGAAATAATTTTTAACTGGTTTACGTTATTATCTTCGACCGAAGCCCGTTTGGAACTGTTTAATGATGAAGGAGAAGATCTAGACCAACCTGAAGAATTTAGCGTACCTGTCAATGTAATAATGAAAAAAGTAAAGTGAAAAATCAGGGTAATATTCCAACTTATCCGGAATAAGACAGAAACACAGGGCAACTATCATTTTTCAGTTGCCGTGTGTTTCTTCTGTGTCACTCCCCGCCCCCAATGAAGCGAAGCGATTGGGGGTGGGGGATGAGGGAGATGGAGGGGGATGAATTGAGAATCGATGTAGTCAAATGCACCCCTCTCTATTGGTATAAAATTTTGTTTCATAATTTTTGATTACTTTTGAGGCGAATTTATGCTTGGATTTTGGCATAGTAATTCGATGGTATATTATTGTATTACATTATATTTGATGAATTTTAAATGAGCTTTATAATTAAAATTATATTAATATTGGTTATCTTATCGTGGTTTTTCAGGATGATTATGGGTTACTTTGCCAGGAATTTTTTCAATATTAACAGACCGGCAGACCGTCCGAAAACTCGCTATAAAACAAGAAAACAGGGAGATGTACATATTGACAGGCAACCCGCACGAGATAAAAAAATCAAAGAAGATGTGGGAGAATATGTTGATTACGAAGAAATAAAATAATAACAAGAAAACACGTATAAATAATCGAAATGGATAAAAACCTGTTTCTCCGTATCATATCGTTTGCGAGACCGTATCGCCGTTTTTTGCCGAAATATATGGCGTTTATAATACCCGGAACAATTTTCGGCATCCTGAATTTTATATTGATATTACCTGTATTGAATTTTATTTTTGAAAAAGAGCCTTTGACTTATGTCGAAAATCTCGAATTTTCGCTGACCAATATGGCATATTACAAAAACCTGTTTTATAATTTTTTATATGATATAGATCAATCGTGGGGACCAAATGGCACGCTTGTCATAGTTTGTGTTGCGGTGATGGTAGCTTCGCTTTTTGCCAATCTATTTAAATATCTTGCCCAACGCACATTAGTGTCGATGCGTGTTCGTGTTCTGAAAAATATGCGGAACGCTATATTCAACAAAATAACAGGATTGCATATAGCCTATTTCAACGAAAAACGGAAAGGCGACCTTATGTCTACGCTTTCCAACGATATAGGGGAAGTGCAAGGCAGTATAGTCAGTTCGTTTCAAGTGATTTTCAAAGAGCCAATAATGATTGTAGGTAATATTGTAGTTTTATTTTACATTTCATATCAACTCACTATTTTTTCGTTAGTTGCGGCTCCATTGTCAGTGTTTTTTATAGGACGGTTAGCGAGAAAACTGAAGCGAGATGCAGGAATAGCACAGAAACATCAGGCGGATATAATGAGCGTCATCGAAGAGACGATTTCGGGGATGAGAATAATCAAAGCATTTAACGCACAGAAATATGTTTGTAATAAATTCGAAAATGCGAATGAAAACTACAGAAAATCGTCAAAAAAAGTAGCCAATCGACAAGAAATGGCTTCTCCGATGTCTGAATTTTTTGGTGTAACGATTGTACTTGCGATTGTCTATTTTGGGGGACGATTGGTGTTGGGTGAACACATGAACATGAGCGCTTCCGAATTTTTGGTGTATATCGGACTGTATTACAATATTCTGGTGCCGGTGAAAGAACTTACTCGCTCGTTCACTATGGTTCAGAAGGGAATGGCTTCCGCCAAAAGAATTTTCGATATTCTGGATTATCCCGTCGCTATCCTTACAAATGAAAATATAGTGTCTGTCAGCGAGTTTAAAGATAAAATCGAATTTGAGAATGTCTCGTTCCACTATTCCGAAAAAAACAACGAAGTCCTTCACAATGTGAATCTAACTATTCCCAAAGGGCAAACATGCGCTTTGGTGGGGCATTCGGGCGCAGGGAAATCGACGATGGCTGATTTAATCCCGCGCTTTTATGATGTGACCGGCGGAGAATTGAAATTAGACAGTATAAATATCAAAGATTATCACCCAAAAGAACTTATCAACCTGATGGGAATCGTCAGTCAGGAATCTATTCTTTTCAATGACACTGTTTTCAATAATATCGCTTTCGGATGGGAAAATGCAACCGAAGAAAATGTCCGTAAAGCGGCAGAAATTGCAAATGCTCATGAGTTTATCGTTAAATTAAAAGACGGCTACAATACTATGATTGGAGACAGAGGAAACCGTCTGTCAGGCGGACAACGTCAGCGGTTGGCAATTGCCCGCGCTGTACTCCGCAATCCGCCGATACTGATAATGGACGAAGCTACTTCGGCTTTAGACAGCGAATCAGAACGTCTTGTACAGGACGCTCTATATAAGTTGATGAAAAACAGGACTTCGATAGTCATTGCTCATCGGCTTTCGACTATACGCAATGCCGACTGTATTGTGGTGATTCAGGATGGGAAAATAATAGAACAAGGTACACACGAGGAACTTATGGCAAATAAAGCTGCATATTTTAATCTATGTAACCTCCAATACGAATTAAAGATGAAAGTTTAAAATTAAATTTTTCTCAACCGCAAAGGGCACAAAGTTTTTATTTTACTTTGTGTAACTTCGTAAAACTTGGTGGTTAAAAATCATTGTGGTAAAAAAATCAAAATCATTAATGCATGACTGTTATAGATTATTTTTAACATGTCTCTTAGAATAATCAATAGGGAAGAGCATCTGACGCACGAGAAATAGGATCTGACAATTGAGAAATAGGATCTGACAATTGAGAAATAGGATCTGACAATTGAGAAATAGGATCTGACAATTGAGAAATAGGATCTGACAATTGAGAAATAGG
>JAIROC010000590.1 GCA_031257735.1 Bacteroidales bacterium
AATCCTGTACGTACCGGCGCTCAAACATCGTGGTCGGGAACTTATACCGTAACAGTACAACCCGAACATTGCGGTACGCCAATAATACAAGACGTAACTGTTACCGTCAATCCCCTGCCCGCTGCGCCTGCTGTAACAAACGCTACATTGAATTATTGCCGGAATGTTACGGCGACTTCGCTGTTATCGGAAACAGGGGCGACGGCTACACAAGGCAATACATTACGCTGGTACAGTAGCGACGGAACAACCATTATCACCCCGCCCTCATCTATAAACACATCTGCCACAGGTTCTACCACCTATTATGTATCTCAGGTGAACGATATAACCGGATGCGAGAGCGTCAAGGTAACAGTTACTGTGAATATTCATGCCGTACCTGACATACCAACATCGGCAAGCACATCGCCGGCGTCTATGTGTCCGAATACAACATTTTCGATAATAGTTTCGCCAACACCGGCATCCGATACATATTATAAGGTGTATTCGGCATCAGCTAACGGAACATTGCTGGGACAGTCGTCGTCAGGCTCCGGAACAATATCGAACCTTACCGCTCCGTCAATCGGTACGACATACTATGTTGCCACAGTAAATTCAAGCGATTGCGAAAGTACAACACGCAAATCGGTAATTATTACGATAAACAACGCTGCCACAAAAAACAATATAAATATTTCCGGCACAACTGAAATCTGCTATGGCGTAAATACTACATTGACGGCGAGTTTGTCGGGAATTACCGTTACCTCTCCGTTTTACCGGTGGTATTCCTCGCAAACAGAGACAACGCCATTCCATACCGGCTCAAGTTACACAACGTCGAACCTGACGGCAGACAACACTTTCTATGTAAGCGTGTCGGGCAACAACTATTGCGAAAATGCATATAACAACAGAAAAGAAGTAAGGGTAACCGTTTACGACACATTGGTAGCGGGATTTATCAGTCATACGACAACCAATTATTGTTACAAAGTGTCAACGCTTGAAATCAAATTGGAAAATGTTCCTTTATCAGGCGGCAGTAACAGGTATTCCTATCAATGGCAAAGCAGTACGGATGGAATTCAATGGTCAGATATTGTTGGCATTTCTACCTTAGACTACAGCATAAGCGGCTTAGACCAGACAACATATTATCGTCGTGCGGTAGTTGATTCTGTTTGCGGGACGGTTTACAGTGATATTGACACTGTTTATCGTGTTCGTTCCATACAACCCTTTCAGACGGATATATGTACGGGATTAACCGTACACATCTCACCCAGCACAAATGGACTTTGGAAAAGCAGTGATCCGAGTATCATGGAGGTTGTCAATAATAACAGCATAGTAGGGATAAATCCGGGCGAAGCAAAACTTACCTTTTACGATTCATTAGCAGGAAACTGTGACACTATTATAGACATAAAGGTATATGCTTACCCAAATCCTAACGAGATAACAGGTAGCGCAAAGGTAGTATGTATCGGTGAGACGATAGAGTTAACCAACACAACTCCCGGTGGTGATTGGACAAAAAATAACGACAACATAAGTTTTGACAATCCCCAAGCCAATCCTGTTAAAGTGACAGGAAAGACGGAAGGAAACAGTTTTGTAACGTATACAGTTTCCGATGGTGTCTGTCAGACGAAACGAACGTTCCGCGTGCAAGTAATTTCTAACTTGCCGCCACCAAAAATAATAATAGGAATAGAAAGGTAGATTTCGTCTATGTCCAAGAATATTTGGACAAATTTTTTGTCTATTTTTTCATGTCGAAATGGTGTTACGTTGAATTTAAGGAGTGATTAAGAAGTTATTTACATTGAAAAACAATGCCTTATCACTCATTATTTTTGTGAACATTTTTTTTGCAAAAAGGTGTTGTACATTGAAATAAAAACTATACTTTTGCAAAAATTTAAAAGAAATAATTTTTTCAATATATACAAAGGTAAATTATGATAAGTGATAAGTTCAGAACTATTGAAAGAGAGAGTGTTGCCGTCAAGTTTGTGGGAGATTCAGGAGACGGAATGCAATTAACGGGAACGTTGTTTTCAGATGCATCAGCGCTAACGGGAAACGATTTAGCGACATTTCCCGATTATCCCGCAGAAATTAGAGCGCCACATAATACGGTGGCAGGCGTATCGGGATTTCAAGTACACATCGGAAAAGAAATACGTACTATTGGGGACAAATGCGATGTTTTAGTCGCAATGAACCCTGCTTCATTGAAAGCAAATTTAAAGTGGGTTAGCATGGGCGGAACCATCATCGTAGATATGGATTCTTTTGTAGACAAAGCCATCGAAAAAGCAGGATATACATGCAATCCATTGGAAGATGGTTGTTTGTCAAGTTTTAATATCATTCCTGCTCCAATCAGTTCTTCTGCTAAAAGAGTGGGAGCAAGTTTTGGGCTTGATATGAAAGCCGCTGAACGAACAAAAAATATGTTTGCTCTCGGAATAGTTTCTTTTATCTTCGACAGAGATATTGAAACTATCTCAAAATTAATCAATACAAAGTTTAAGAAAAAACCAGACATCGCAAAAGCAAATATAGAAGTATTGAAATCAGGCTATATTTACGCCGAAACCATAGAAGCAATACCTTCTCGTTATCATGTAGCTACTGCTAATTTACCCAAAGGAAAGTATCGTAATATAGCAGGAAATACGGCTGCAGCCTGGGGATTGTTGGCAGCATCAGAACGTTCAAAGCGACCCTTATTTTTAGGTTCTTATCCCATCACTCCTGCAACAGATATTTTGGTAGAGTTGGCAAAACATAAATCTCTTAATGCAAGAGTAATGCAATGCGAAGACGAAATTGCAGGAATTTGTTCTTCCATAGGAGCTGCTTATGCGGGTTCTTTGGCAGTAACAACTACATCGGGTCCCGGATTGTCGCTCAAATCGGAAGCCATTGGCTTGGCAGTAATGACTGAATTACCGATTGTGATTATAGATGTTCAGCGAGCAGGACCTTCTACGGGAATGCCTACCAAATCAGAACAAGCCGATTTATATCAAGCTCTTTTTGGTCGTAACGGGGAATGTCCCTGTATTGTCATGGCAGCTTCTTCGCCCAACGACTGTTTTATTTCTGCCTATATGGCGGCTAAATTGGCAATGGAACACATGACACCTGTTATTTTATTGTCGGACGGTTATATTGGACAAGGCTCTGAACTGTTTCGTATTCCGAAGGTAGCAGACCTTCCATCGATAACGCCGCCAGTTGCTAAACCCAATGAAAAAAATTATACCCCTTATCGCAGAGACGACAAAACATTAGTACGCAAATGGGCGCTTCCCGGTACAGAAGGGTTGAGACACCGAATAGGTGGATTGGAAAAAACAGATGTAAAAGGAGAGGTATCTACCGAACCGATAAACCATGAAAAAATGGTCTATTACAGAAATGAAAAAGTACAGCGTGTAGTAAATAATATTCCCGAACAGGAAATAATTGGCGATACAAAAGGTGATTTACTTATTGTCAGTTGGGGGGGAACTTATGGTCAAACGCTTGTTGTTGTCAAGAAAATGCAGCAAGAAGGTAAAAAGATAAGTCTAACGCATTTCAAATATATCATGCCCTTACCCAAAAATACAGCGGATATATTTAAGAATTTTAAAAAGATATTAGTCTGTGAACTCAATGGCGGACAATTTGCAGATTATTTGCGAATAACATATCCCGAATTTTCATATTTAAAATTCAACAAAATACAGGGATTGCCTTTCACAACAGAAGAGCTAATCGAAAAGTTTAATCAAATTATAGAGGAGAAATAGAAAATGAGTTACGAAACGATAGAACGGTCAAGAGTTCCCTTGACAAAAGATGATTTTGCAAGCGACCAAATGGTAAGATGGTGTCCCGGATGTGGGTCTCATGCTATTTTGGCGGCATTAGAAAATGTATTTCCCAAGATTGGTTATCGTAAGGAAAATTTTTGTCTGGTATCAGGAATTGGTTGTGCCTCACGATTTCCTTACTATGTAAATACATACGGATTTCATGGTATTCACGGACGCGCTAACCCTATTGCTACAGGTATCAGGGTTTCTAATCGTCAGTTAAGTGTTTGGGTTATATCCGGTGATGGAGACGCTATGGCTATTGGGGGTAATCATTTTATTCACGCCATTCGTCGAAATATCGATTTGAATGTTTTATTATTCAACAACCAAATTTATGGCTTAACAAAAGGACAATATTCCCCGACAACACCATTTGGAAATAAAACAAAAACTTCTCCGCAGGGAACTATTGAAGAACCTTTTACTCCGGGAGAACTTGTTTTGGGCGCTCAGGGAACATTTTTTGCCCGCGTAGTGGATAATAACTTAAAACTAATGCAGGAAGTAATGCTTGAAGCGGCAAAACATAATGGTACGTCGGTAGTTGAATTTCTACAGAATTGTATTATTTTTAACGATGGCGCACATAAAACCATTACCAATAGAGATATGGCGCCAGAATATCAACTTATTCTTAGAAACGGAGAACCCATGATTTTTGGAAAAAACCGTGATAAGGGAATTATTTTAGGCGAAAGAGGTTTGGAAGTAGTCAAGATTGGAGAAAATGGTATTCGGGAAGAAGATATACTTGTTCACGACATGTACCAGCATGATTCTGGGTTACATTTAATGCTTGCAAAAATGCACTTGCCTCAATATCCTATTGCATTAGGTGTTATACGAGCCATTGTTGCGCCTACTTACGACCAATTAATGGAAGAACAAATTAAGGAAGCTCAACGAACATCTAAAATTCATAAAGTTGATGACTTGCTCAACAGTGGCGACACTTGGGAAATATAAAACTGATTTATAAAAAATTATTCTATATTGCATAGGCGGAATTATCTTGTTCCGCCTTCTTTTTTTTCACACTCTCCCCTACCCTGCTTACTATTAACCCAAATTACAATCAGAGTTAAACTACCCCTTTCCGAACAGTTTATTACCAAAATCATGATACTTGCCGCTCAACACCGACTATTATCCCTGCTCTTTGACGAACAGTTTGGGTTTAGGGTGTCCCAGTGACGAAGTCAGGACTATTATTTTTTAATTGGCAATCGACAATTAGTATTAGACCTCTTTTATCTCATACTTATCTTTTCCGATGAAAATCACGTATAAATATCTCACATCGGTACGACCAGCAAACAAATACGATGTACGGTATTTTTGCAGTTGGATACAAGCTTCTTCGCGTTTCTCTTGCAAAATGGCGCTCTTCTTTCCCTTTACATCTTCCTGTTTGACGTATTTAATTTCCCAAACCCATTCAAAGGGAATATTAGACATGAAAGGACTGCGCTGTATATAAATATCTACATAACCTTTACTTACTTCCAATTCGGTAATAACCAAATATAGTTTACTCTGGTATAAGCTGTTTAGGAGCATGATTTTGATGTACTTTTCATCAAAGTTTTGTAAGTCGCGGTAGGAAAGACGGGAAAAGACATTTTTACTTACATTATCTATAAATGGGTGGGGATTGCCTCTATATGCCAATTCCCGCAACGCAACTCTCTGTTCATCCATATTTATCAATACATCGGCGTTGCTTTCGGACGTCATCTCTTCGATATATTCCCAGAATATTGTACGGATGGAATAGTTGGGTATTTTTAGACGTAACAAACCTTCTTCTCTTTTGTCAATAGTGAGTAAGCCCAAATAAAATAATAAGGATACAAAATACTTATTCTCCTGTAATTTATTAAGCGGGAATTTAGGAATTACTTCCGATAAAGTACTGTTTTCCTGTGTTATTTTGATCAATTGCTCTCGGTTGTTTTCTTTTCTCATTAAACCTTCCAATCGTCCGTAATCCATTTTCAGATTTTCGTCGACAATACCATTGAGACCTTCTTTATTTAATATGTTATTAAATAAATAAAGCATCATTGTAGGATTATACACTTTATGTTCGCCATCAGGATGAAAAAGGTAACCGTTGTATAATGATTCTATATTTATATTAACCATACTTGGATCAATACCTATTTCTTCCATTAACGTATTGACTTCCTCCTGTGTGAACCCCAATAGTTCATTATATTTCTTATGAAGGGTCAAATTATCGGAAATATTAAATCCGCTGGTAATATCATCAAGCATAATAGGGGTGATGCCGGTAATTATAACACGGTCTATTACCGTTTTATTTCCTTTTTTCAATGTTTCGTAAAAATCACGGATGATTCCATTTGCACTTACTACATGATAATAAGCTTCATCTCCCGTAGGCGTACCTTGCGCTATGAAGTCATTGGCGAAATGATCGTATTCGTCTATAATGATAAACAGTTTTTTATTAACTGCATTTGCTGCTTGAAAGGCTTTTCGTAATGAAGCAACACCGGGTTGTTCGATATCTATTTGTTTACTGTAAACATCTCCTTCAGGGAAAAGATGTTTATAATTATTCAAAAAATCGCGAACATTATCCTGTATTTCTCCGGAAAGCGAAACAGTGAAAGCTTCTTCAGTTGTAGTATTCAAACCTGAAAAATCCAAATTCAAAACCATATAAGTATTATGTTTGGGTGTTGGATGTTTACCGATATACAAGTCGCCGAAAAGTTGTTCGAAATTGTCCGCCTGATTAATATCATAGTAATTAGACAGCATCGAAAAAAATAAACTTTTCCCAAATTTGCGCGGACGGGTCAAAAATAGATTCTTATTACTTTCTTGTTCCAATAATTCGATATACTGTGTCTTATCTATGTAAACATAGTTTTCCGTTCTTATATTTTCAAAGTTTGTATTACCGTAAGGTATGCGTTTCGGCGTTTTTGTATTCATGTGTATCAGGTATTAATAATAATGCTGCAAAGGTACAATTTTTTAATTGAAAACTTCTTTAATTGAAAATGGAAAATTGAAAATTGAAAATAGGCTGACGCAAGAATTGTCTGATTCAGACATTGACGGTGTTGATTGGACGTTTTCTTGCGCCAGCATAATTCATAATTCATAATTCATAATTCAAATTACGCCAATAATATTTCAAGTATTTTAATAGCGGCTTCACTGATAACCGTACCCGGACCAAAGATAGCGATAGCGCCAGCCTTGTAGAGAAAATCATAATCTTGAGCAGGAATAACTCCTCCGACGATGACTAATATATCAGGTCTTCCTAACTTTTTTAATTCTTCGATAATTTGAGGAACGAGCGTTTTATGACCTGCGGCTAAAGAAGATACTCCAATAATATGGACATCATTTTCTACCGCTTGTTTTGCTGCTTCTGCTGGCGTTTGAAATAAGGGACCCATATCCACATCAAACCCAATATCGGCATATCCGGTTGCGACAACTTTTGCTCCTCTGTCATGTCCATCCTGACCCATTTTTGCAATCATGATACGTGGACGGCGACCTTCTTTTTCTGCAAATTGATCCGCCAATACACGCGCTTTATTAAAACTTTCATTGTTATTTGACACAGAACTATACACTCCTGAAATTAAATTTATTTTTGATTTATAACGACCGTAAACTTTTTCCATTGCCATAGATATTTCACCCAAAGAAGCACGTTTGCGTGCAGCATCAATGGATAATTCCAATAAATTGCCTTTGCCTGTTCGTGCGCATTCGGTAATAGTATCCAATGCCTGTTGCACTTCCTCATTATTACGTTCAGCTTTTAATTTTGTCAATCGCGCAATTTGAGCTTCACGGACAATAGTATTATCTACTTCCAATGTTTCGAGTGGCGCTTCTTTATCTAAACGATATTTATTTACACCCAAAATAGTATCCATTCCAGCATCAATTTTAGCCTGTTTACGTGCAGAGGCTTCTTCGATACGCATTTTAGGGATACCTGTTTCGATGGCTTTTGCCATTCCGCCTAATTTTTCTACTTCTTCGATATGTTTCCATGCACGATGAGCAATAGCATGTGTAAGACTTTCTACATAATAAGAACCCGCCCACGGGTCTACTACACGACAGACATTTGTTTCTTCCTGAATATAAATTTGTGTATTTCGTGCAATACGGGCAGAAAAATCTGTCGGCAATGCAATTGCTTCATCCAAAGCATTTGTGTGTAATGATTGCGTATGTCCTAATGCTGCGCCCATCGCTTCAATACAGGTACGCGCTACATTATTAAAAGGATCCTGTTCAGTAAGAGACCAGCCTGATGTTTGACTATGGGTACGTAATGCCAATGATTTTTGATTTTTTGGATGAAACTGATTTACTATTTTAGCCCAAAGCATGCGTGCTGCACGCATCTTGGCTATTTCCATAAAATGGTTCATCCCTATTGCCCAAAAGAAAGACAAACGGGGCGCAAAAGAATCTATATCCATTCCTGCCTGAACTCCAGCACGAAGATATTCCAAACCGTCTGCCAATGTATATGCCAATTCTATATCACAGGTAGCGCCTGCTTCCTGCATGTGGTATCCCGATATACTGATAGAATTAAATTTCGGCATATTCTTTGACGTAAATTCAAAAATATCGGCAATAATTTTCATGGACGGAATAGGAGGATAGATATAAGTATTACGCACCATAAATTCCTTCAATATATCATTTTGAATTGTTCCTGCTAATTTTTCCATAGAAACACCCTGTTCTTCTGCTGCCACGATATAAAAAGCCAAAACAGGCATTACGGCTCCATTCATTGTCATGGATACGGACATCTGGTCTAATGGAATTTGGTCAAACAATATTTTCATATCCAGAATAGAATCAACAGCGACGCCAGCTTTTCCTACATCTCCGATAACGCGTTCATGATCGCTATCGTAACCGCGATGTGTTGCCAAATCAAAAGCGATAGATAATCCTTTTTGACCCGCTGCCAAGTTCCTGCGATAAAAAGCATTAGATTCTTCTGCCGTAGAAAAGCCTGCATATTGACGTATTGTCCATGGTTTCATTACATACATAGTGGAATAGGGGCCCCGTAAATAAGGTGAAATCCCTGCCGCATAATGAAGATGTTCCATTTTTTCCAAATCTTTTTCTGTATATATTGATTTTATTGGAATTTGTTCGGATGTCATCCACAGATTATCCACATTTTTCTTATCAGTTTCTTTACTGATATTGTTTGCTAATGGCAAACTGTCTTTATATGATACATTATTAAAGTCTGGTCTCATATATTTCTTACGATTAAGTCAAATATGTTATTGAATAGTTTTTTTTATATTAAAAGTGCTCAGAACAAGCTTCGAACTTGCACGCCTATTACGGCACTACCCCCTCAAAGTAGCGTGTCTACCAATTCCACCATCTGAGCAATGATATCGGCTGCAAAAGTATACTTTTTTTTCATACCATTTCATTTTTTTTTATAATTTTGTGCCAT
>JAIROC010000594.1 GCA_031257735.1 Bacteroidales bacterium
CCTCAACCCTTCCGCTGCTTTGTGGTGTGTCATTTTTCATACATTCTCCTTGTAGAATAAAGTTTATGTAGAGAATGTAAGGGGGTTAGGCGGCATGAAAAATAGGTAAAATGTGCAAATTTTGGGGGATACTTCTACTTTTTTTGACATTGGCTGTGTCCTTACCGCTTCTCCGGTCCAGAATTAGGCGATATAAGATTACTGGAAATACAATCCGTACTTCCACCATTAAACCCCATAAGCAAAGGCCCCTGTTCAAACAACGCGTGGCTAATATGAAAATCGTCCAAGACGGGTATGTTGAGAAGCAGGAAAAGGTATTATAGCAATAAAGAAGGCTACATTTATGTATCTTTTTATTGAACCGCTCAAAAATTCGTCTAAAAAATGTCTATAGCATAATCTTTCAAAGTGTGGTATGCTGAAACAAGGTTTTTACCAAAATCTACACTGTTTTACTAGGATATGTTTAATAATGGCTTTATGGGAATTGGAGATTAAGACAGAATACCGTTCTTTTCTCGATGATATAGTAAAAAACTTCTATATCCCTATCCTCTCTAAATCCATATCATACAAGAGAGCAGTGGGTTTTTTTTCGTCTTCCGCCCTCAGTGATGTGGCTCGTGGTATCTCTGCCTTTGTCCAAAATGGCGGTACTATGCAATTAGTTGTATCTCCTTATCTTTCGGAAACGGATATACAAGCAATAAAAGAAGGATATTCTCGCCGAAATGAAATTGTTAAAAATGCCCTTTTACGATACCTCAAAGAGCCGGAAGGCTATTTTGAATGGGAACGTCTTAATATCCTTTCCCATCTCATAGCGGACAGTATCCTTGATATAAAGGTTGCCATTGCAGAAGACCAAGATCATATTGGAATGTATCATGAAAAAATGGGAATTTTTACAGATTCCGAAGGGAACAAAGTTGCATTTTCAGGTTCAATGAATGAAACGTCTACAGCTTTCCATTCTAATTATGAATCTCTTGATGCATACTGTAGCTGGATTGACAAAGACGCTGAAAGGGTCCAAGCCAAAGATACGGCTTTTACAAGATTATGGGCTAACGATGAATCCAAAATAGAGATTATTGATTTTCCTGAATTAAAACAAGAAATTATTGATCGTTATAAAAAGGGTAATCCCAATTACAAGATAGATATTGAGGAAGAAGAAGAAACAAAGCGGACAGATGAAATATCCAAGCGTAATAATTTTCCAGTACAACCAGAAAATGTTGAGCTTCGTGATTATCAGATAGCGGCTATTAATAATTGGGCTTCAGTAGATTATTGTGGAATATTTGATATGGCTACAGGTACAGGAAAAACAATAACAGGGCTCGGAGCTATAACGTATCTTTCAAAAGATCTACAAAACAATTTGGCTGTTTTTATAGTATGCCCCTATCAGCACTTGGTTGAACAATGGATAGAAGATATTGAAAATTTTAATATTCGTCCCATTATCGGCTATAGCGCTTCAAGTCAACCAGATTGGAAACGACGTCTTGATAATGCAATCAGGGACAAAAAGCTAGGAGTTAGGGGTAAAGAATTCTTCTGCTTCATCAGCACCAACGCTACTTTTTCATCTTCTTTTATTCAGAGCCAGATTCAAAAAATAAGAGGGGATATTTTATTAGTTATTGATGAGGCGCATAATTTCGGTGCGCCAAATTTAAGCAGATTGTTGACAGATAAATTTACTTACCGTTTAGGACTTTCAGCTACTATCGAACGTTTTCGTGATGATGAAGGTACAAAGGCATTATTTAACTTTTTTGGTAAAAAATGTATTGAATATACTCTCGAACAAGCAATAAAAGACAAAAAATTAACAGAATACAAGTATTATCCAGTTTTGTGTACTCTTACCAACGCCGAATTGGAAAGATATCTTGAATTATCTGCTGAAATAAAGAGATGCATTGTAAATGATGGCAAGGGCCATGCTACATTAAGTGAACACG
The DNA here is from genome assembly GCA_031257735.1 of Bacteroidales bacterium. Classification (GTDB taxonomy): domain Bacteria; phylum Bacteroidota; class Bacteroidia; order Bacteroidales; family WCHB1-69; genus JAIROC01. Next base: position 1,980 of record JAIROC010000594.1, read on the forward strand.
GAAAACGATTAGCATTAGAAAGGGCAAGATTAATTGCAGGTGCAATAGATAAATTGGATAAACTTGAAGACGAAATAGCTCCTTATATATCAGACAAACATATTCTTGTTTATTGCGGAGCAACAAAATTATTTGATTATTCTGATGATTTTACAAGTGTTGATGATTTTGACATTAGGCAAATTGATGAAGTTACTAAACGTCTAGGGAATAAGCTTGCTATGAATGTGTCCCAATTTACTTCAAGGGAAAGCATTAAGGAACGAAAGCGACTTAAAAAGGAATTTTCAAGTGGTGAGCATTTACAGGCACTTATAGCAATAAAATGTCTTGATGAAGGCGTAAATATTCCTGCAATAAAAACCGCATTTATATTGGCTAGTACTTCTAATCCAAAGGAGTATATACAAAGACGTGGTCGTGTTTTGCGACGTTTTGAAAATAAGGAATATGCCACTATATTTGATTTTATTACGCTGCCTTATTCTCTCTCAAATATTTCAGGATTGACACAATTTCAGTTGGATAATGTTGTTGGTCTTGTAAAGAATGAATTGCAGCGTTGTAATGAATTTTCACGGATGGCTTTAAATAAATATGAGGCAGAGGAAGTTTTAGGTAACATTAAAAAAGCTTATCAAATAGATGATTATAAGATTAATATAGAGGAGGATTTTTTCTATGCCGAATGATATGACATTTGATTACAATGGGGTAATCGTAGAAACAGCAAAAACCATGAAGCTCTTGAAAAAGATTATTATTCTCGAAGCTACAAATTTAAAAAGCAAAGAAAAGAATGATTCGGCTATGATAAAGCAAATTCGTGACTTACTGGAGGAAGAAGTAAATGTTACTAAAATCGCTTAATTTAGTTTCTTTTAGGCAGTTCCTCAATTCAAATGTATCTTTTTCTACTGACGAGACCAAGAACGTTACGATAATTATGGGACAAAATGGTTCTGGTAAAACAACATTAGCCCAAGCGTTTACCTGGTGCCTTTACGGGGAAACCCAGTTTGAAGATAAAATTGTTCTTTCGAAGTCAATAGCAATCAAGCTTCTTCCAAGAGAAGAAAGTGAAGTAAAAGCTGAAATTAATCTTGAACATAATAATACCGACTATGTTATTACTCGTAAACAAGTCTTTTATAAAGACAATAATAATGAAATCCGTTTTAACCCTTCCAAATTTCTTATTTCATATAAAGACAGGGATGGTCGAAAAGAATTTATCGATGAAAACAAAACTGATAGTACAATGAAATCTATCCTACCACAAGAATTATCTAAATATTTCTTTTTTGACGGTGAGCGCATAGGCCAAATGAGTAAAGATGTTCAGAAAGGTAAAAGCAAGGAATTTTCCGATGCAGTGACTAGTTTGTTAGGGTTAAAAGCTTTTAAGGAGACTTTTAGGCACCTCAAAGATTCAAACAACTCACTTATTAAAACTTATTCTAAAAGTTTTGATGCAAGCGGTAATGCCACTTTAAGCGATCTTATCAACAATATTGATACCTATGAGAAAGAAATAGAGTCTTCAAAAAATCGTCTTTTCTTAATTAAGGATGAAATGGAAAAATTAGTATAGAAAAATATCTGACTTAGAGGCAAATATTTTATTATATAAAGAAAGTGAGGCATTAATGAAAAAACGTGATTCTATAAAGGAAAAACTAACGCAAATTAAAGGATATAAAGAAAGCGGTACAGCCAGCATTTTTGAGCTTTTTAATAAGAGAGGGCAAGCGTATTTTGCCAAGAAAATGATTTTTGATGCACTAAGATTACTATCTGATACTCAAACTATTGATAAAGGTATTCCCGAAATTAATGATAAAACCATAAATTTTTTGATAAATAATAAGAAATGTATTTGCGGTACCCCTGTAGAATTTAATAGTGAAGCATATCATAAATTGATTGCCCTTTTAGATTATATTCCACCAAAATCCATAGGCGTTCTGATTAATCATTTTGTTGAGACTTGTCATTCCAAAAGTGAAAATGGCGCGGATTTATTTGGTGAAACCAAAGAAAAGATGCGATATCTACGAGAAAGAGAATCGGAGAGAGAAAATTTAGAAATTGATCTGTCACAGATAGAAACACAGCTTTCAACCATGCAAAATGTGGGCGTTTTGCAATCAGAACTCAAAAGCAGTGAAGCCAGTATGGCTCGATTAACTGACGAGAGAGACGATATTAATCTCAAATTAGGCAAATTAGAAACAGAGCTTAACCAATTACAAGAGCGTAAAAAGGAATATACGCTGAAAGATGAAAAGAACAGGAAGATTGAAATATATAAAGCTTATGCTGAATTTCTTTATAATTCACTATACAGCGAGTATTCTATTAAAGAAACAGAAACGAGAGAAGCGCTTGAAAATAAAATAAACACAATATTCAAACACATTTATAACGGGGGGTTATCTTTAAGTTTAGATGAAAATTATTTCGTGGATATTAAAGTTACTGATCAAGAGGGTTATAATGCGGGTGTTGAGACTTCAACAGCACAAAGCATATCAGTAATTTTTGCTTTTATAGCAGGCGTAATTGATATGGCAAAAAAAAGCAAAGATGATGAAAATAAAATGCTTGTGTCTGAACCATATCCACTAGTAATGGACGCTCCGCTTTCCTCTTTTGATACTACAAGAATTAAAACGGTATGCGATATTCTTCCGACAGTGGCGCAGCAAGTTATAATTTTTATTAAGGATACGGATGGTTTATTAGCAGAGAAACACATGGGTAGTCATGTTGGTTCTAGATACTCATTTGATAAAAAAAATGAATTTGAGACGGAAATAATATAGGGGGAGTTATGTTTGACAAGGAATATTCATTTAGAGGCCATCATGCGATTAAAGTCAAAGAAATGGTAAGACAAATAGGTGGGCATTTGCCTATATTTGAAAGAAACTACGATGTCTATCTTATTTCGCCTCTTATCGGATTTTTATATAATAGACAATCTGATATTGATACAATAACACCAGGTAAGACAGATATTTTTCCAGAAATTTTAATAAGAAACGCAAGAGAGCTAAAATTTAATTATCAAATCATTATGCTTTTGGATGAGAGTTATGAAAATGATTTCAATAATAGAATAACAAAAGCTTTTAAGAATTTTAATACCGATGCCGCCGCTGATGATGAAAAACATTATAATAAATATGTTTTAGGTGGGGTAGAAGTTATTTATGAAAAAATCATTGAAAAATCAATCAACATGGAAGACTGTTTGGATAAGTATTATGCTTTCATGGAAGATTTCGATGAAAGATTTAACGGAAATATAGACCCTATTGAATTTGAGGACTTATTTAAACTTGATGTTTGATTATGGAACTTGAAAATGATGAAATTGCGATATTTAATAAGATTAAGGACTCATATAACAAAAGCGGTTTTGTTACAAATGAATTAATATTTGACCTTATTGCTAAAACCAACATTTCTTTATCAGGTGTTGAATATTTTATAGAAAAAACAATTGAGGCTGGTATACTTATAATTGACAAAAATGACATTGATGATTACATAACGGATTATGCATTTCATGATTATAATAAAATCTTCGGCGAAATTCTAGAAATAAGCGCTGAATATACCTATCTTATTAATTATATTAAGGCTTCTCCCAAAAACAATCACTACACATTATTCCATAATCATGATATGATAAACACATGAGAGGGGAAAATTTAAACAAGGAAGCCGTAGTGGAAACATTGCGGCAGAAATGGGACGCTATGCAAAACCATCTGGACGAGCGCGGCAGGCGTATTTGGGCGGCAGCCGAGGCGCAGGCATTGGGACACGGCGGCGTGACCCTGGTGTATGAGGCAACCGGTATGTCAAGAAGCGCAATTACTCAAGGCATTGAGGAAATGGCTCATCC
>JAIROC010000004.1 GCA_031257735.1 Bacteroidales bacterium
ATAATAAGGAATACTTTTGTGCCATGATTGTCATTTGAACTTATCCGGAAAGTGATGATGACGCAACTTGTACAAGTATGGCTGTATTTACTTTTTGTCCTGTATTTTAGTGAATATGGTTTGAATCTGAAAAAAAAAAGGCGAAAATGGAAGGCGAGTGTTCCCCACTTCCGTTATTGAAAGAACATGGAAGGAATGATTTTTGATTTGCCAATCACTGACCACAGTATGGTTACTAATGGGTATTTATTTGATCGTGAAATGTGTTCGTTTTTTAATGAAACTAACCTTAATTATGTTCAAATCACTGTTGATGGCACGGAAGATACACATAATGCCAATAGAATACATAAGTCGGGAGCGCCAACATATCGGAAAATTATTGAAAACATTGATATGATAACAGACGAAATGCCGAATTGCAGAGTGGGAGTAAGAGTCAATATCCACAATGCTAACAAGTGGGATTATCCCAATATATACAATAAGTTATCCGAACGATGGAAAGATAAAAATTGTAAAGTTTATCCTGCATTTGTTATTCCTCAGACAGGTTGCAGAGTATCTTGTTTGTCTTCAACAGAAAAAATGCATTTTTATATCGAATTATACAGAAAACATGATTTTAAACATCTGGATTTTAAACCATTTCTACAAACAGGCAGTTGCAGCGCGATTTATGAGAATCACTATATAATCGATCCGGAAGGTTTCCTGTTTAAGTGCTGGGCTGATTTTGGTTTGGAAGACAAAAAAATAGGTCATGTAAGTTCGAGTATAACGAACTGGAAATTTGTATCGGAATACATGGTTAATTCCGATAAGTTTGTCGATGAAAAATGTCTGAAATGTCGTGTTTTTCCGATATGTGAAGGAGGCTGTAACAGATTCAGAATAGAAAAAAACTATTTGAATACACCTTATAATGTATGCCCGATAGATGAAAACGGACTTGAAAGCTATTTACAAATAATATACGAACAAATGACTAAAAAAAAGAATTAAATTTGCACATTGGAAAAGGAATAATTAAAATTGATTATAAACATGAATCACAAAACAATACTCATTTTGATTAGCGCTCTTTTAATATTTAGAATACCGGTATTTACGCAAGACGGGGCTTCGCTGCAAGGTAGCGCAGTATCGGAAACGGGCGAAAAGATAGAGTTTTATACTTTAATTCTGCAATCGCCGGTTGATTCGTCGGTAATTGCCATGGAGATGTTTTTTGATACGGTGTTCCAGTTCGCCGAAATAAAACCGCAGATATATATCCTGCGTGTTCAGGATATACAGTATCAGCCGTATGATACGATGATTACGGTTGTTGAAGGTGCAAATATATTACACTCTCCACTCGTACTGAAACAGAAAATCTTGGGTGAAGTGATAATAAAAGGTTCACGTCCGGTTTTGACCTATAACCATGGCAATCTGACTGTGGACATCGCCAATTCGCACTTGAAAGACGAGGTCAGTCTGATGCATATATTTGGAAAATTGCCGGGTCTGATTATCAAAGATGGAGAAATCATCATGTTCGGTAAAGAAAAACTTCTGATATATATCAACGATATGGAAACGCGTTCCCAAGACGAGTTAAAATCACTGCAACCTATTGACATTGATAAGATAGAGATTATTCGAAATGTGGGTTCAGAATACAACGCCGATGTTGAAGCCGTAATAAAGATAAGAACGAGACGAAAAAGAGACGAAAAAATTTTTATTGCTCTGAGCGACAATCTTGATATAAATTATTATTTATATAACAGCACATATTTGAGTCTGTATCTTGGTTTTAATGAAAACTTTTCGCACTATATTGTATTAAGTAACGATTTTGGAAAATACAGAAATCATCACAAATCATATTTATACACATACTTCGGCGATTACACAAATTCAAATTTAAGAGACGATTATCATATTGATAAATCAGGAAGTAACGGATTGTTTTATTCCTTTAACTGTTCCATAAACAAAGACAAAGAGTTGGGAATTCAATACAGTGGAAGTTTCCCCGGTTTTTCCGAAGATATCACACAAATAAACGGAACACGATTTTACGATGATGAAACTTCAAACCGTACAGTGAATTTAAACAGTGTAGAGAAAAACAAAAATAATCAGTCTATTATCAATTTAAATTACAAACAGAAAATCAACAATACCGGCGAATTGTCTGTCATTGCCGATTATGTAATTAAAAATAAAGATGAGACAACCGATATAAAAGAATCGGCTATAGACTGGAATGCAAACAATCTGATAGCAACGAATAATAAAGGACAAGTATTTTCAATAACTCCCGCATATAAAATAACCGGGCAGAAATTCAAATACACTGCAGGACTGAAATATTCGTATTTAAACAGTAAATCCACGACCGAATTTCATCCATCGACTAATGTGGACCGCACACAATTATCCGAACACTTGGGAGGCGCGTACATGATATTTGACGCAGACTTGTCTTTTGTCGATATAAAATCGGGATTAAGAATGGAATACACAAATTCCGGTATTCAATCTGATGACGAATTGAGTGATTTTGACAAAGATTATTTCCAATTGATTCCACATATTTCTATGAACAGCGACCTGAACGAACATCTCAATTTGACAATGTATTACCGGCGAACATTACAGCGTCCTTCTATTCGCGCTCTGCGTTCAACGGTTATTTACAGAGATTCTCTTTTGTACCTGACCGGTAATCCGCGTTTAAAGCCTGCTACGACTGATATGCTCGGCTTTAATGCTGATTTTTATAAATTCAGCTTTTTACTCGAATATAATATTAAAAAGGATAGAATATCTTTCGGTTATATTCCCGACACTTCGAATCCGAACAGAACAATCTCTACTTTCACTAATCTGGCAAAGAAATACAGTGAATTGAATTTTGAGATTTCGTATTCGTTCAACCATCCTGTATTCACTAACATGACAAGCGTTAATTACAGGAAACAACTCAATCTGACCTTGCCTTTCAGAAACGAAACCCTGAAATTCAACAAGTCAATGTATTATTTTCAGACATCAGGAAATGTGAAAATCCTGAAAAATACGAGTTTGGATTATTCGTTTTATTATAACAGCGTTGGCGACGACGATTATATGCGATATAATAAACCGTACAGCAATTTAACACTCACAGCAGTCCAATATTTTATGAACAGAAAACTGATGGTTTCGTTTTCGGTCGAAGATATTTTCAACAAAAATAAAAATAACAAGTGGACTCAGTTCAGTCCTAATGATATTGCTTATACGCAGGACAGTCTGGTTCCTGATTCAAGGTATGCCGTTTTCACAATCAGATACAATTGGGGAGTGAGCAAAAGTATTCAACGGAAAAGGTCGGATACCGACCATATCAACAGACTTTAATTCAATTAACAATTAATTACGAATAAAAATGTCATTTCCTTTTTATCAGCAACCGGATTCGATGGAAT
>JAIROC010000119.1 GCA_031257735.1 Bacteroidales bacterium
ATGGTACTGCTGATAGCCCTGTTACTAAACCTGTAGTACTTACTGTTGCTTTTGTCAAATCTAAACTCTTCCATTCTACTTTCGTAATCCCTATATCTTGTTGCGTTGGTGATCCCGTCAATTGGGTCGTCTTTGTTGAACATATTGCTATTGCCGTTGGTGCAGTCTCTTCATTTATCTTTACTACTGGCAATGGATGTACTTTTATCTTTACCGAATCCCTACCAAACCCACATGAATTAGTTATGGTAAGCGTCAAATATTTTCCGCTATCCGCCGCTGTCAGTGCACGATAGTCTGTAGTAATAACAGAAGAGTTAGTACTGATAACACTTCCATTAAATGTCCATTGATACGTTATCGTTGAATCCTTATATATATTTGCTTTCATTACCATGTCCATGTGAAGGAACTCTCCTGCACAATAAACCGAATCCTCCAGAAATTCGACAATTTCAGGTTTATCATAAACAATAATTTCAACTTCATTTTCACTGGTAACTACATCTTTCTCACAGACATGTTCTGCTTTATAAGTAAGTTTCTTACTTGAATCGGAAAGCGTTAAAGTTCTTTGAGAAAGATCAGGTATATATTCTGTTCCTAAATACCATCCACTAGAAATAGCAGTAGTATTGAACTCTTCCCAATCCTCTGTCCATGCAACAACATCGTTCATTTTTTCTCCCGCACAATAAACAATGCCTGTAGTATCCAGAACATTGATATAAAACTTTTGCCAACAAGTATTCGAAGACCAAGCATAATATTCATTTCTTGCTGGCGTACTTGGAAAACCTGTCAACGTAAGATCCGGCTCTGTAGGAACGCCCGTAGTTTCATTAATTTCATCATAGAATTTTGCCCCTGCTGGAAAATCATCGCTTATGTCAGAAACAGGAATGTTTGTACTTCCTTCAAGATAGACATATTCCCGATAGTCCTTTCCATCACAATATTTAGAAAGAAAACTAGTAACTAAAGCCGCATTAAACGTAACCACTACAGGATTAGACGATGAACTGCCATGATAACCATAAGCTAATGGTTCATCAGAAAAAGTTCCCAAATCGCTTCCTTCTCCACTATATTTACCTTCAACTGCGATTTCTTTGTCACATTTATTCCGAAGCGCATAACAATCATTCGAAGATACTAATGTATAAACAAGTTTAGCAAGTATAGTATCCTGATGTTGCGTTCCCGGTACATCAGTAAATTTCCATGTTATAACCTTATTAGAATAGCTAAGAGATGTCTCTTTCGTCCCATGATAATAATCAACACTATCATAAGCATAAACTTCAGCGTAATAAGGGATCGCTATCTCTATCGTGACATTGGAAAAAGTTTCGGAAGTAGAAGTCGCATTCCGCACTTCTACAACATATACTATTTCCCGATTAGGAGGTATAAGAAGACCATTTTGAGTAGACAATGTATGTCCCTCTAACATTTCCACATAATTAACAACCTTTAAATCTACACCCTGTGCTTTTCCTGTATTTTGGAAAAAAATAAATACTCCTACTATATAGAAGAAAATTGGTAAAAATCCTTTTACCCTACCTTGTAAAATAAAATATAATGTTCTCATTTTTTACTTGCTTCACTTTTAATTTATAATTTATATCGAACGGTATATAACGACGACGTATATACTATATTGTTCTTTATTATTTTTTCTATTACTTTTTTTATTTTTTCTATTCTTTTTTTTATTCCTGTCAGTTGTTCATACAACTCATTACTGCTTACAATAAAGCAAATAGCTTTTCTATAAACATTTTTTTTCATAACAACATAAGATGTATTAGCTAATTTCACCACTCTTATTTTTCCTACACCAAAATCATGCAAAAAATTTAATATCTTTATTACATATATGTTATCTGTATTTATTTTTCTTGCTTCCGTAATATTTCCCGTTCCCGTTATTGACTTTCCTACTCCAAAACTGTTGATATTTGATAGAGCCTTAACATTTGATTTCGTTCCAAACAAAACAATATTCGTGCCTGTATTTTTTTCAGAACTATCCGTGCTGTTTTTGCCTATATATATATAATGTATAGGTGATGTATTTTTAGGGTGGAAAAAGGAAAAACTAGGCGTCGTCATTGCGAGCGCAGCGAAGCAATCCCTAACAATCAACGCGTCCTCGTTCGGACGAGGTTCTACCTCGTTCGCTCTATCCAAGCAGGCTATGCCTGCATTTATTTTTAATACGTTTTTCTCCGCGTTCGGACGAGGTTCTACCTCGTTCGCTCTATCCAAGCAGGCTATGCCTGCATTTATTTTCGATACGTTTTCGTCTGTCGTTTGTTCTGCACTATCCGTGCTGTTTTTGCCTATATATATATAATGTATAGGTGATGTATTTTTGGAGTGTGAAAAGGAAAAACTAAGCGTCGTCATTGCGAGCGCAGCGAAGCAATCCCTAACAATCAATGCGTCCTCGTTCGGACGAGGTTCTACCTCGTTCGCTCTATCCAAGCAGGCTATGCCTGCATTTATTTTCGATACGTTTTTGTCTGTCGTTTGTTCTACTCTATCCGTGCTGTTTTTGCCTATATATATATAATGTATAGGTGATGTATTTTTGGAGTGGGAAAAGAAAAAAATGTTTTTATTTTTGTCTGTTGTTTGTTCTGCACTATCTGTGCTGTTTTTGCCTACATATATATAATGTATAGGTGATGTATTTTTGGAGTGTGAAAAGAAAAAACTGTTTTTATTTTTGTCTGTTGTTTGTTCTGCAGTATCTGTGCTGTTTTTGCATATATATATATAATGTATAGGTGATGTATTTTTGGTGCATGAAAAGGAAAAAGCATTTTTATTTTTGTTTGTTGTTTGTTCTACTCTATCCGCGACATTTTTGTTCGTATACACATAATCTCTTCGTTGGAATGAAACTTGACTTCCATTCCCCAAATCTAAAATTTTATTACATATACAACTTTTGACAGAAAAATTATTTTCTCCAAACCATCGTCCTTCACAAGTAATAACTACTTTCATACAATAATTATTCAATCCGAAATACATATCATACTTATATCCATTCGATTGAATATTATAATATCTTAACGGAAACTGTGATCCTACCGTTAAAAAACTTTCTTTCTTCTCAGACATCCGCAAAGAAACAGCTTTGAAATTATACTTAAACAATAAATCAAAAACTGACCTCTTCCTCTTAAACTTCATACTTCAATACTTTTCCTATTTTTTATACATAATTTCTCTTGTTCAATTGAGAATAAGGCTACCCTTATCAAAACAAATTTGTTACACCGTAACTCTCTATAATTAAACGCTTATCCTTCTTTCAATCGAACATGTTTTTTAATTTTATCACCTTCATTTAATAGCTACTAATCTACTTATCTTACTTTATGCAAAAATAATATTTTTTAATGACATGTGAAGATATATTTCTATTTATTTATCAACTACATTCTGTTGAAAGTTTTGTATCCTTTGGGTATCAAAACTTCCTCAAACAGAGTAAATAAGAAACACATCTTACATTGTATACTTTTCATACATACAATTAAATCACCTCATCACTAATAAATATATTCCCATCGTTATAATTTTTTTCCTACTAATATTCATTTATATCAATTATCTTTTTTTGTTCCCATCGATACTGAATATCTCTTTTATAATACCATTTCACAAATAAACAAGAAAAGATTAAACGCTATCATCCCACTTCTAATTCTCTAAAAATCAAATTGATTTTTCAAAAAGTCATATCTGATACTAAAAGAAAAGGAATAGACTAATTCTAAATATCCGTATCTTTTCCTGCATAAATTCCATTTTTTAAATCGCTGCAAAGGTAACATTTTTTTTTTTATCAAAACAAAAAAACAAGCTAAAAAATCACACCAATAAATGGAACACGTTTTTACAAAGAAAGTTATAAATAAAATAAAAATCTACAAACAGAAATTATGAGTTATGAATTATGAATTATGAGTTATGAGTTATGAGTTATGACCCGAAGCGAAGCGGAGAGCAGCGTAGCTAATTATGGGTTATGAGTTATGAATTATGAGTTATGACCCGAAGCGAAGCGGAGAGCAGCGTAGCTAATTAGAGTCTGTCTATAAAGTCGACATAACGCCGTCATTGCGGGCTTGACCCGCACCCGTAAGAGCAGCGGAGCTAATCTCCATCCGACAACGCGGAATGAATAGAATGAATAGTTCCCAAATACCGTCATTGCGAGGAGCGCAGCGACGTGGCAATCCCTAACAATCAATGCGTTCTTTGGTTAGGGATTAGCTACGCTGCTCTTACGGGTGCTGCGCTGCGCTACCAATGACGAGATTATTCATTTTACACATATTCATCTATCTAAATATACTCCTCTCGTCGTAATTTTATGTGAACAGCAAAGGGCTGAAAGCCCGAAATCAATAGCACA
>JAIROC010000164.1 GCA_031257735.1 Bacteroidales bacterium
CATAACCCTGTCTATTCGTCCACCATTTTACAATTTTCCACCATAAAGTGTAGACGATTAAAGATATTTGCGTCGGAAGTACCTCCATCGAAATCTAAGGATAAGAGATTCATTTTGGGATAGAGTTTTTTTATTCTTTTTTCAATTCCTTTTGAAATCACGTGATTGGCGATACATCCAAAAGGTTGCAGGCTAATCGTATTGTTAATTCCGTTTCGGGCGAAACTCGCTATTTCGGCGGGAATTAACCAGCCTTCACCAAAATTCGCTGCAAGATTGATAATCTCTGAAGCAAGTTTTGCATCATGAAAGATGTCCGCAAAAGGACGGTAATATTTGAAACGATTACAAATCTTATCAAATTTTCTCGTGTAATTGGAAACCAATTTATAGATCAAATCCGTAATAAAAACAGGTACGCTTGTCTTTTTGATGTTCAATTCATGGTTGATATGCTGATTGACGAAACTGTTAATGAAAAAATTGTACATCGAAGGCGCTACTACTTCAATTCCCTGTTCAGAAAGCCAATCCAAAACATGTTTGTGACTGTAGGAATTGTATTTTACATAAATCTCCCCCACGACGCCTATAGCTGGAATGTTATCAACAGGATTGATAATTTCTGTAAAATCATTTATTGCGTCTTCTAACAAGGCATACAATCCTTTTCGATTACGCGATTCAATATATGGAACACAGGCGTCAATGTATTTTTTCCGCAATGCTTTTGCTGTTCCTTTTTGTTTTTCTCGTGCGACAGAGGGATAATACAGTTTTGAGATACAGTCGGAATACAATAATCCCACGAAAGCGATGTCTATTGCCTTACTCCATTTCAATTCAAATCCGGGCTGGTAATTACTTGAATTACTTCCAAAAGCAACAGAAATAACAGGTACTTTTTCAAATCCGGCGCTTACGAGTGCATTTTTGATAAGCGCAATATAATTGGAAGCTCTGCATTGTCCACCCGTTTGCGTCATGCCTATGGCAACGTTGTCGAGGTCGTATTTTCCGCTTTGCAATGCCTTCAAAATAGAACCGATGACAATCGTGGCAGGATAACATACTTCATTGTTAGCATACTTCAATCCCAATTCTGCGGCTTCGAGATCTCCACCGGGTAAATTAATCAATTTGTATCCCATCAATTTGAACAAGGGGGGAAGAAGTTCCGAATATCCTTCGGCAAAATAAGGTGCAAGTATGGTTCGATGCTGTTCTTTTTTGGTGAAGACAGTTGTCGTTTTGAGGGGTTTGTGCTTGCTGATTTTGTTCCCGAATTTCAAACTTTCTATCACAGAACGTATCCTCAACCGTAGAGAACCAATGTTATTCACGTCGTCAATTTTCAATATGGTAAGATTTTTTCCTTTACGGTTTAAAATCTCTTTGACTTCATCCAAAATAAAAGCATCCGGACCACAACCAAAAGAAGTAAGCTGTACAAAATGAATATTCTCTTGGGTATTTGCGACAAAATGTGCAGCTTTGAAAATACGATTAGGATATGCCCATTGAGAAACAGAATGTATTTCATGATATATTTCATCGCCTGCGGAATTGACAATATTCTCGGTAATCACATCAATCCCCATGTCGGCAATGCAATCGGATATTTTATGTTGTATTAAAGGATCAATATGATAAGGTCTGCCAGCAAGCAAAATAACCATCTTGTTATTCTCTTTAGCCGATTCTACGATGTCTTTTGATTGCTTTTCAAGAATCTGCACGTATTCGGCTTGAGCTTTAACGGCTTTATTTATGGCGGTAGTAATAACCGACTTTTTTACGCCAAGCGATTGCAAATAATCCTGACAGGACTTTCGTAACAGTTTTTGGTCATTAAACGAAATGACAGGGGCGTCAAGCGGAATATTATAGTTATCGTTTGTTTCAATAGAACTCTTGATAACGTCGGAATAAGCTGTAACAATAGGACAATTATAACTGTCTCTGGAAGATTTGTCTTCTTTCCGTTCATAAACTACGTATGGATATAAAATCCTGTCCACTTTACTTTCCACCAAATCCATAATATGTCCATGCATAAGTTTGGCAGGGAAACAAATATTATCTGCCATTAATGAACGTATTCCTTTTTCATACAGTTTATTGGTAGACGCTTTGGATACAACGGGCAAAAATCCGCATTCGTTCAGCAAGGTATGCCAAAAAGGATAATTCTCATATATTCCCAATGCTCTTGGAATGCCAATACGTAACTTTGCCTCGCTTTTGTTTACATTCGGACGATTAAACAATAACATATATTTCTTTGTATGCTGGTTGTTTCCCTTTACAAAACTTTCTGATTTGTTTGAATATATCTTTTCACAGTTGTTTCCCGAATAAAAAGTATTCCCGTTGGAAAAATGAAATGTTTTTACAAGACAATTGTTTTCACATCCTTTGCAGTTATTAAAGTTGGAGGTATATTTTTGTGAAGTGATCAATTCGTTGACAGTTACTCCTAAGCCGGGAGCGGAATGTTGTTTGGCAAATAAAGCCGCGCCATAAGCGCCCATTAATTCAGGTATATCCGAAAAATATACTTCTTTTTGTGTAAGCAATTCCAATGCTCTCACGACAGAAAGGTTTTTGAATGTTCCTCCCTGAACGACGATATGATTTCCTAATTCTTTAATATCTTTTATCTTCAATACCTTAAACAGACAGTTCTTGATAACGGAATAAGAAAATCCAGCAGCAATATCATCTGTAGCCGCACCTTCACGCATTGCCTGTTTCACTTTGGAGTTCATAAAAACCGTACATCTTGTTCCCAGATCATAAGGATTTTTTGCAAAGCAGGAAATGTTGGCAAATTCGGCAACGGGATAGTTCAACATATTGGCAAAACTCTCAATAAAAGATCCACAACCTGAAGAACAGGCTTCATTAATCTCCAATTGATTTATACTTCCATTTTCGATATAGATAGCTTTCATATCCTGTCCGCCAATATCTAATATAAAAGAGACTTCCGGAGAAACTTTTTGTGCCGCCATAAAATGAGCAATCGTCTCCACTACGCCATGATTTAAATTAAAAGCTGTTTGAAGTAAGTTTTCGCCGTATCCGGTAGTGGCGCTTCCCACAATACGAATATCTTTTCCGTGTTGTTCTGCTTCTGTTTTCAGTCTGTTCAGCCCTTCCAAAAAAGCATTGAAACTGTCGCCTTTATTTCGACTATAATCCTGAAAAACAACTTGTCCTTTTTCATCCAGAAGAACAATTTTTGTTGTTGTAGAACCCGAATCAATCCCCAGAAAACAATTTATATTTTCAAGTTTATCCCATGAAGTTCGTGGAACAAAATGAACAAGTTTATGTTGTTGCCATTGATTAAAATCTTCTTTTGACGAAAACAAAGCGGGTAATCGTCCTGATAAATCTGTTTCAAAAGGATTTTCTTTTTGAAATCGGATCATATAAATGACTTCTGTTAATCGAACCGCCTGTTGTTGATTTTTCCGCTTCATTAAGGCGCATCCCCAAGCAGGTACAAGTTCTGCATTATCTGGCAAAATACAATCCTCTTCCCGAAGAGATAATACATTGATAAACGCTTTTTTCAGTTCAGGAAGAAAAGCAAAGGGACCTCCGCAAAGAAAGATATAAGGAAGAATATCCGTTCCTTTTGACAAAGAACTAACCACCTGAATAGCCACTGCATTAAACACCGAAGCCACAATATCGTTTTTACTGACATTCCGACTTGCCAAATTTTGAATATCTGTTTTTGAAAACACTCCGCAACGCGAAGCAATAGGATAAATATTTTTTGCCGACTTTGCCAAACGGTTCAGTTCAACAGTATCTATTTCCAAAAGCGCAGCGGTCTGGTCAATAAAAGCGCCTGTTCCCCCGGCACAATTCCCATTCATACGAATATCAGGAATTTTTCCTTCCTCGAAGAATATCATTTTACTGTCTTCCCCGCCTATGTCTACGAAAGTACGAACTTGAGAGAATTTATTTTTTATCAATTCGGCAGCGGCAACGACTTCCTGTACAAATTGAGCGCCGATTTTTTCCGCATAACCCATTCCTACCGAACCCGTCAGGACGATATTCATATAACAGTCGCCGATTGCATGATACATTTTTTCATAGGCATTTCTGGCGGTTTGTTTTATGTCTGTATTGTGGCGACGATAATCCGAAAACACAATGTCTCCTGCTGTATTTACCGCGACCAATTTCAATGTTGTAGAACCTATATCAATACCGACGTTTAATTCAGGAAGATTTTTATTCATTCTAAAGTAATTGTTTAATTTATTATAAATAATTCAGACACGCAATCTGCTCAAAATGGTTTCTACATTTTCAGCCTTACGCTGATCTATAAAGGCTTGGTATTCTTCTTTTGACAGCTCAAGCAACTGCACCGCCAACGGTTGTGCGATAAAAGAACACACATTCAACGATACAATATTATATAATAGATTAGCAGGTGTAATGGGTTTGATTATTCCTGCTGATATTGCTTTTTGAAGATCTGCTTCGAAAGAAGTATAAATTTGTGCGATAATGGGTTTTAAAAAGGGTCGAACTGTTTTCACTCGTTCCGAATTGGTCAAAAATTCATTGATGATAAAGAACGGAAGTTGTGGATTTCTGGCAATACAATCAAAATGAGCTTCAATACCTGCTTTTACCTTTTCTATAAACGGTAAATCTTGGCTGATTACCGAAAGCAAGGAAAAGATAAGGTCTTCCATTTTTTTCTCAAAGACAGTAGTAAAGAGTTTTTCTTTTGACCGGTAATAATAATGCAAAAGTGCATGATTAACCCCAGCCACACGGGCAATTTCAGTCATCCTCGACGCGGAAAGACCTTTATCTAAAAATTCTTTTTCTGCCGCAAGCAAAATAGCTTCTTCTGTATTCTGATTTTCTTTATTATTATTCATGGTAACACGATGATTTATTTTCGATGTTTAACAACGTTGTTAATGGCTGCAAAAGTATAAAAAAAAATAATGCAAATGACAAAAAAGACAAGATGAAATGATCAATGATTGGTTAGAGTCTGTCTATAAAGTCAACATAACGTCGTCATTGCGGGCTGTTTGGACTTCAATAATTGAAAATTGGCTAACGCAAACTAAATAACTCATAACTCTGAATATACTCCTCTCGTCGTAATTTTATGTGAACAACAAAGGGCTGAAAGCCCGAAATCAATAGCACAGGGCAACGCTCTGTGTAACGTAACACCCTAAAAACTAAGCCCTGAAAGGGCGTAATCAATTATAGGATGAAATGATATTTTTGGAAAAAATGGATTTCGCCCTTTCAGGGCTTGAAGAAGAGGGCGCAATTCATTACATGGGGCGTTGTCCAACGCTATTGATTTACGGCTTTCAGCCATTTCTGTTTATCGCATACTCCGACAACGCGTTTTAAGACAGGTGGTTGCGGGTCAAACCCGCAATGACGGCGTTGATGATTACCTCGTCCGAACGAGGGTAAGAAAAAAAATGCTACCTTTGCAGAAAATATAATGAACGAACAAGGAGAAATAGATTATGAAGAACTCAAAAGAACAACCGACGAGGTCGAATCAGGGCGGATTACACTTAACCGCTTATCATTGGCAGAGGAGCAGGGACGCAGAAAAGGAGGCAGAAGAAATGTCGAAGCATCCATTGTCTTGGGACGAGGGGAGAAAACATTTAGCGAGAATACACAAGAATGCAGCAGAAGCGCGGGCACGCCGAATGAAAATGAATCAAGAAGAAGACAAGAGCAACTCTTAGAAAAATGGGCAAGAGAGACAGGCGTCTTTGAAAAATGGGAAGATGCGACGTCGAAAAGGAAACTGTATGATTCAACAGGGACTGAATCAAGAGTATATGAAGGCAATACACCAGATACCGTTATAAAAATCACGTTTCCGTATCAATTTTCTAATACACCATTGGAGTTTTTGGATAACCGTATATCTCTGCACAATTATCTGTTTCCCGATACGGCATATAAATTAATCGGTATTACAAAGAAAGGGAATAGTATAGGGTTTATTTTAGAACAACCCCGTATTAAGGAAGATGGTGTTCAAAACATGGATTTTACCAACCCTGCGCTCGTAGAAAAATACAAGACAGAATTGGAAAAACGGGGTTTGAAGATGTCGGAAACTGACCATACAACTATCTATAATGATGACTATGTAATATACGACCTTCACGAGGATAATATTTTTGTAAGTGAAGCTGGCAATTTCAGGTTTTTTGACATAGCGCCCTTTCTCAACACGTCATCAAGACGCATGGGAGGTGTATGAGAATACGGAGACGGAGAATTAGGCTGACGCATGAAAATACCCGTCATTGCGGGGATTGCGGGTCAAGCCCGCAATGATGGTGTTGTTTGAACGGGTCATCTCCGAACGAGGGGTTGCTTTGGATGAAAAAATATTTCATAATGCATTAAGCTGTTATTTTTTTGTGTAATTTTGCCGAATAAATTTAAATGATTATGAGATATTTTAATGTAGCAGGACCTTGTAATAGTATAGAGCATTACATGATAGACGCCGCCACTCGTCTACATGGAGTTGAGGAGTTGATAAATATGAAACAGTATTTTGTGATACATGCGGCACGTCAAAGCGGGAAAACAACCTATTT
>JAIROC010000227.1 GCA_031257735.1 Bacteroidales bacterium
TAACAAATGAAGTTGCAATGAATTTAATGGCGCATTTTGCATTGAATTACTCATAATATTTTTCGTTTTAACTTATTTAAATACGATACAAAGGTAATTGTTTTTTATAAATACCATTCCTTTTGATGAACAGTATTTACAGCCATTTTTCCAGTCCGTTGAAAATATGGAATCTTTTGTCGTTATTATCTTATCAAAGCGGAAAAAACTTCAATTAGTTATATCTTCTCCCAGATTAAGGACCGATTTTTGAATATCAATTTTTATCAAATCCCAGTATTTTCCGCGTAAACATTCCGGGTTAAAATAGTCATCCGCATAACTAAAATCAATTAATTTATTCAGTAAATTTTCTTTTGTATGCGAATAAGGATAACGTTCCATAAAAAAATCAATCATTTGTTTAAGGCTAAAAATATCCATTAATTCATGAATATCCCAAAAATCTTTTTTTCTTCCATTGTTACCGATTGTTTCCATTTTCATCGCTGCAATATCTTCTACAGAAGCCATACGAATGGAATCTATCTCGACAATCGGACGAATAAAAGTATCTGTATAAAACATATCCAATTTGATGACATTATCTATATCTTTTCCAAGATAATATGTTTTTCCCAAACTGTCATTTCCAATAAATTGCGTTTCAACAACAGGAAACTGTTTTTGCAATTCTTCATCAATTGCATTAAAATCAACACTTTTATAATCACTGTCTGTAAACAGGTCAATATCTGCCGATATTCGATGTCCTAACTGTAAACTCAAAGCCGTGCCTCCAACCAAACGAAAAGGAACAAGCGCTTCCATTTTCATCAATTGCTCAAGTGTAATCCAAAGCGCGTCAGAAACCGTTTGCCGTTGAAGCGATTGTGTTTTCATGTAAATATTTTTTCACATTTACAGACAATACCGGTAAATATTCTGGTATATTGGAGAGCTCCTGTTTCACAGTCGTTTCTCCGTAAAACGATATGATTTCCATGATTTCAGTTTCGTTTCCCCGTTCAAAGATTCTTCCGATAACAGCCTTTTTCTGTTTTTCCCAGTCTATCCGGTCGATATTAGTATCCCAAAACAGCGTTTTTCGTAATTTCGACAAATCAGGTTTTGGCTGATTTTTAAGAAGTGTTTCTGTTCTTTCTTTTTCTATTTCGTAGTAAACCTGAAGAAGCATAAAATATTCGGGGTCTGTATCCAAAGCTTTTCCCAACTTGATGGACAATGAAGGATTCATTTTCCTGCGTCCTTTCATGACAGCGTTGACAGTCTGAGGATGTTCGTCCAGCGAAAGAGCGAATTGTTTGCTCTCTATACTTCTGTTTTTCAATTCCCATCCAAGTACTGCTCCGGGATGAACCCCTTTCAATTTTGTAATATCAGGTAACATAAACACAATAAATTAAGTTTATTTATATCCCACGATTTCAGAAAAAGAAGTAATCCTTCCATCTTCTTTCTCCCCATATCATTTTTTATAATCAATTCCGTCATATCAAGAATATTTTTTAAATCACAGGACAAAAGTAGTAATAATTTCAAACTTTCATAATCAATTCTGTCTCTTGCGACAAAACACGTAGAACTTCATAAACTGCACTGTTTATTTATTCATCCTCATTTTCTTCCGTCGCGGCGTTTACTTTTCTTTTTCTTGCTGCCGTATTGACAACATTTCGAGCGTTATGATAGAGCGTAAAAAACTCAGGCGACGAAGATTTAAACAGTCTAATCAGTTTATCCAATTTATCATAGATAATCGAATCCGCCGCAACGAACAGTTCTCTAAGATTGGACGTGTACAGTTTACGTTCGCCGATTGCTCCTGAGGGAGCGTTAAGCAAGCTCTCAAGTTGAGAGGCGACCGATTCTAATTCCATGATATCGGCATTGTTAATTCCGTAATCGTTCAAAGCCGCGCTATAAGTTTTAGCTTCAGCGACAATAATTTTTGCTAAAGTCAAACTCGCATGGTCATGAACGTTATAGAACGAGGTTTTATTTACGTTAACTTTCTCCAACAAACGGTTGTTTGTCGTATCGAAAGCGTAAACATAGAGCGGATCAGCTATTTTAAGGCTCAGTTCCACCAGACGATCCACAGATAAACTTTTATCTTTAGTAACGCCTTTTGAACTGGTTTCCGTCTGTTGCTGCGTAGCCGATTGAATATCCGATACTCGGTTTTTCAATGCATTTACAGCATTCACAAATGCAGGTACTCCTGCATATTCCTGTATGTTATCATCACACACATTAAGTACCTTTTGGTACATACTCAATTTAGAATTTTGTCTGTCTGTCATAACTAATTTATTATTTTAAATTTACAATTTTATCTATTCTTCACTTTACATTCGCCGGTACGCGTCTTACATCCTCCGGTACGCCTCTTACATCCTCCGGTACGCCTCTTACATCCTCCGGTACGCGTCTTACATTCGCCGGTACGCGTCTTACATTCGCCGGTACGCCTCTTACATTCGCCGGTACGCCTCTTACATTCGCCGGTACGCCTCTTACATCCTCCGGTACGCCTCTTACATTCGCCGGTACGCCTCTTACATCCGTGTATACGACATTTACTTCTTACTTCTTACTTCATTCAATCGTCTGCACATAGCATGAAGGGATATACGATGAAGCGACCGAGAACAGATTAGGAATACTCACCACTAACCGTTTACCACCTTTGAGTCTCATAAAGACGCCTTCGGCGCCGGCGAACATGCCTCCTGTAATTTTTGCTTTCACTCCGCGCTGAAAGTTTATCTCTTCATTAGAGAGATACATTATATGTTTGTTTTCATTTTTGGCTACAGCGATAAAGTTTTGCATTTGGTTTTCCGGAATAATAATCGCTCGTTTATCGCTAAAGTTCCTGTAATATAAATCCGATGAGATAGACAATCTCAATTTTGCTTCTCTCAGCACAGGGTCGAGGATACTTTTCGACGATTTTACGAAGATTAAACTTCTCAAAAGAGGAAGTCTAACCCATTCATGGTGTTCCGTTCCTCCGATTTTGTGTTCGCTATTATAATCTACAGGGAAGAAATATTCTATCGAAGCTTCCTCCAGACAAGGTTTGATTTTATCCGCTTTACCATTAGTAACAAACAGAACATACCAAAAAACATCAGTATTACAATATTGCATTTTAATTCAGTTTTAACTCTTAACTATTAGTTCTTAGTTCTTGACATACCTCAGATTCCCCCCTGGAGTTAATCCGGAGTGTAAATCAATTTAAAACAGCAAGAGTTCAAACTTTCCTCTTGATCCAATGAAGAAAGTTCAAACTCACAAAATGTCAGGGATATACTTTTTTGTATCCCTGGACGTGGATTCATTTAACTTTAACTTTTTTTGCAGTTTGACTAAAATAAAAAGACCCTTCGGGGAGGAAAAATGCACCTTCCCAAAAGGTCTTATAAAATGCGATATAAAGAGGAAAAGCCCTCTTACTATCAAATTAACCCAACAATGGTATAAATCGAATGGAATTAACGGGGAAATAAACAGTATGCCCTTATTCCATTGTCTTCTTTTCCTTAACTTACGCGCGCGAGATTCCGACAGATTCGAATCTCTCTCTCTCTCTCTCTCTCTCTCTCTCTCTCTCTCTTAACAAAATAATTGAATTATGCAACACTTGCCAACAATTTTTTTTAAGGAAAGAGAAAATAATTTTATAAAGAAAATTTTTAATGCGCATAATCGGAAGACTGTCTACATCTTTTATAAGGGGTAAAAATTTATCCGGCAAAGAATAAATTCCACAAAATATTGTTTTAAATCCCGCAGTGTTCTGTTCTTTACTGTTGGCAAAAGACATTAAATTGCCATAAACCATTAAACTTTTAATACCCATTATATCTTTTTTAAACACATTAAGTACAAGTTTTTCAAATGATTCCGACATCTTTACTTTTTGTCGGACATCTGCAAAACAGACTGCAAATGTAAAAAGAAAAATTTATTTGCCAAACTTTATGAAAAAAACAGGGCGCTTTTCAAGCCGAATGTGATGCGACAAGTTGAATTGAAAATCGACGCAGTCAAATACACTCAATCTAAAGGGTGTACGACAAAATTCCCTTTTTATTTTATAGATAAGATATAACACAAAGTCCTGTGGTAGCTTGTGGATAGGAATACACAAAGGTTAGGCAAAAAAACCTCATTTTTAACCTTAT
>JAIROC010000250.1 GCA_031257735.1 Bacteroidales bacterium
AAAGAATCTCGAACTGCTATTTTTGATAGAACATTAACAGTGAGATGATTTGTATTAGATGTTGCTAGTGATTTACGTCGAGTGTCGACGACGAGTTACGTCGAGTGTCGACGACGAGTTACGTCGAGTGTCGACGACGCGTTACGTCGAGTGTCGACGACGCGTTACGTCGAGTGTCGACGACGCGTTACGTCGAGTGTCGACGACGCGTTACGTCGAGTATCGACGACGAGCGAAACCCTGACAGCATGAAAAGAAGCTGTCAGGGTCTATGCTCACAACAAAACAAGTGAAAATTGAAAATGAGGGAACAAGGTGCGGGTCAAGCCCGCAATGACGGCACTGTTTGGACGGCGTTGATGATTACTTTTTTATACTTTATAGACAGACACTAACTAACGGTATCTTCCGGGATTTTTGCTGAAACGTATACCAGCAGAGATATCTACTCTTAACAGGGATTCAGGTTGTTCAAGTACTCTGGTAACGGTTTGAGATGCGTAAGATTCTTTTACTTCAGACAACAGTCCGTATGTAAACCCGCCATTCAGTCCTAGCAGTAAAAAGTCATTCAAACGAAAATCATATCCAATATCATAGGAAACTCCAATCGTATGTCCTAGTATAGAGAGAGGAGTAGTAAATACAGCTTTATCCCAATAACGCATATATCCGATAGCGGCGCTCATCACTAAAGCATTATCTCTTTTTCTCTGTATAAATCGCGCGGAAAAGGCGGGAGCGACAAAAAGAGTAGTCGTATTATCGCTCATTTCGCCAATGTATATTGTATTTCCTGTTTCATCACTCGTGAAAACGTCATATTCTGTATGAGAAGCCCTGAATACATTGGCTCTTACTCCCAATCCTACATAACTGTTGAAATAAGCTGTTGCTTCCGCATAGAACTGATAGCCTAATTTCAGTTGTCTTATATAATTTCTCAAAAACTCATCTGTAATATCGGGAGAAATAACCGCGAGACGATACCCTAATCCGCCTCCCAGCGCTATTCTAAATCGTGGAAAAGCAACAATTTTAGTTTCGGCGGTATTGTTGGTTAAATTTTCACTTGTATTTTGGTCGTTCAGCGAAGTGTCATTTGGCATAACTGCTAACTCTTGAGCATAAATAGATTCTGATATACAAACAAACAGAATTATTGATATAAGTTTCTTCATTTTCTTATGGATTAGAATGTAAATAATTTGGTTCATCTATTAATAATTTGTGCGTACAAAATTACTAAAAAAAATAATCTCTTCCATATTTTTACGGAGCGAATAATTAGAGCCTGTCTATAAAGTATTTTTGCAACAATCAACGCTGTCATTGCGCTCTACGCAATGACGGCGTTGTTGGTCGCTTTCGTACCTTCGCGCTTTCAGTTTATCATTTCTTTGTAGGGGGGCAATTGTTCCTGCAAGGTATAATGATTATCTATTTTTTTATATATCAATTCCTGTTTCCCATTAAAGAGGACAATATATTTTGCCTGTAGACAGCTATTATATACTCCTATCTGGTGCAGTGTATTTTCGGATAATTCAACGGAAAAGGCTTTACATTCTACAATCAGTAAACAGATATCCTTATGGAATACAACAATATCATAACGTCGCGAAAGTTTATTATAAGTAATTTTTCTTTCGACAGAGATAGCAATAGAAGGTATTTGCAATACATTCATTAGATAGTGAATGTATGTTTGCCTGACTATTTCTTCTGGCGTATACGAGACAAATCGTTTTCGAATGGGATCAAAGATTTCTTTCTTTCCATTCTTGATACGTACAGGATTATTCAACTTCCAAGAACTTATCAATAATAGTATCAATAAGGATATTTTCTGCTTCGGCGCGATAGTTTTTCACAATACGATGGCGCATGACCGAATGAGCAACAGCTTTTACATTTTCAATATCGGGAGAAATCTTGCCCGACAAAACAGCATGACATTTAGCCGCAATAATCAAATTTTGAGAACAACGCGGTCCTGCTCCCCAAGCCAAATACTTATTTGCCCAATCATGAGCAGATGGAGTATTCGGACGAGTTATTGTTGACAGTTTGACAGCATATTGATACACATTATCCGCAACAGGAATGCGTTGCAAGAGTTTTTGATAGTATATGATTTCGTCCAGAGTAATTACCTGTTGAGGTTCATACATATCACCCCCTATTGTAGATTTAACAATGTCTACTTCTTCATTAAAAGAAGGATAGTCAAGGTATATATTGAACATAAAGCGGTCAAGTTGGGCTTCGGGCAAAGGATATGTTCCTTCCTGTTCAATAGGATTTTGTGTAGCAAGCACAAAAAAAGGATTAGGCAAAGTATGCGTTACCCCCGCAATAGAAACACTCCGTTCCTGCATAGCTTCCAAAAGCGCTGACTGTGTTTTAGGAGGCGTACGGTTAATTTCATCCGCTAAAACGACATTAGAAAAGATAGGACCCTTCACAAATCGAAACTGTCTGTGTTCGTCTAATATTTCAGTTCCCATAATATCGCTTGGCATAAGGTCGGGAGTGAATTGAATACGATTGCAAGACAATCCTAAAGCCTTTGCAATGGTTGTTATCATTAATGTTTTTGCCAATCCGGGAACCCCTATTAACAAAACATGTCCCCTGCTGAATATCGTGATGAATATATTTTTCACTACTTCATCTTGTCCTACAATTACTTTTGATGTTTCTTGACGCAACTGATTGTACTTATCTGTAAATCCTGCAATAGCTTCTTTGTCTGAATTAAACATTGTCATATTAAATTTATACTCTCTTTCTTTTTTTAAAATTTCATTTCCCATTCTTCCACAAACGGGCAGTCATGAAATTCTGGATTAATCTTTACATGTGTGTACTTATTTTTATTCTTTGCCCATTGCAGCAATGTTTTTTGTTTTTTTGCTTCAGATGCGGCATTCTTAATCTTTTCATAGTCATCCACTAAATTTGCTTTATGTTCTGCTCGTTTTGCTTTTAAGTAAAGGATACGATAGGCTTGATTTCCATTCTCGT
Source organism: Bacteroidales bacterium (assembly GCA_031257735.1). GTDB lineage: Bacteria > Bacteroidota > Bacteroidia > Bacteroidales > WCHB1-69 > JAIROC01. The sequence continues at coordinate 3,031 of JAIROC010000250.1, forward strand.
TAATCATGGAAATGGTACGCGTATAGTCTCCCGGTATCATATCCTCTATAACGTACAATATTGTTTTATCGTATTGATTTAATTGTTCCTCTTGAAAACTGTAAGAAGAAGTAAAAGGATTAACAATCATACCTCCATTTATTTTTCCCGGATCGTCCGAAAACAACAATGTAGCGCTATCAAAAGACAGATGATTTGTTGTTAGGAGATTATAAACGCTGTCCAAGAAATTCTTGGCGTTCATCATGGCATCAGGAGAAGGTTTGGGTTTGATAAGAATATGAGCCACATTGATACGTTCGCCACGACGTTCTAACATTTGTATAATATGGTATCCTGCTTTGGTTTCCACTACGGAAGAAATTTCACCTGTTTTGAGATTGTAGGCTGCTGCTTCAAATTCGGGATAAAGGTCCCCCCTGTTGGTAAATCCAAGCTCGCCTCCTTTTATAGCGCTGCCGGGGTCTTCGGAATACATACGTGCAAAAGTACTAAAGTTTTCACCTCTTAATACCCTGTCCCGTATATTTTCCAGATTTTGCTTGATAGTAATCTTTTCTGTTTCGGAGATGACAGGCGTTTTTACGATTTGCGCGATTTCATATTCAACAGGAATAAGAGGGATACTGTCTTGCGGAATGGTATTGAAATAATCTTTTACTTCCTGATTAATAATATTCAAATCGGCAGTAAGTTTCTTTTGCATTTCTTCTGACAGATATTCGTCTCGCATTTGTTCTCGGCTATCGGCTTTTATTTCCGCAATTGTTTTCCCATAATACTGTTCTAATTTTTTAGCGTCTCCTCCTATTTGCATGATTTGGTAACGCAAATTATAGTCTATCCGTTCATTAATTTGTGCATCTGTAACGGTGATACTGTCTAGTTCAGCCTGATCTATCAACAATTTTTGAAATATAAGTTGTTCCAAAATATCGCATCGCACTTGTTCTTCATTTTCCATCGTCATGAAACCGGAAGAATATTTAAATCCTTGAAAAGCATATTCAAGGTCAGAGCGAGTAATAATACGACTGCCCACAGTAGCAATGATTTCATCTATGACATTTTTATTATTTTGGGCGATGCTACCCATACAAACAACAAAAAATAATACAAATACAATATGTTTTTTCATGCTTTGATTTTCAATTTTTAATGAACCTAATACAATAATATTTCTCCTGTTTCTTTTGCTTTATCCACTTTTTCTTCTCGCAAGGAATTTAATAAGACAACACGACGTTGATACAAAATGGATTTAATGATATTTGCTTTCTCGATATTAAGTGGAGAATAACCCTCATTAATTTTAAAGTCCAATATCTTGATAAGATAAACATTCAAACTGTCTGCAATTTCAAGGGTTTGATTTTTCTCAAAAGAGTGTTTCTCTTTATCCATGGGTATTTCTTTCAAAATATCATCAAACAAAAGCCAATCATCCAACAAATAAGCATTATTGGCATGATTAGCGATTATATCTTTTAGTTTATTCAAATCTTGTGCTGTTCGATTAGGACTAAACAATAGCTTTTTAGCCGTATTAATCTGTTGCGACCCCACAGGAAATTTCAAATAATTTATCTTGACAACGGGTTGTCTAAGTTTAAAATTATTTTTATGCGTTTCATAATATTGGGTAATCTCTTTATCGCTAACAGTATTATCCATCAATTTATTGAGCTGTTTATTTTCGTAAGCATGTATTGTCAGTGTTTGTTTGTATTCTTCTATTTCTTTGTCAAAATCTTTTTCTTTTCTTGACAAAGATTTTTCTGCTTCATGAAGCAAAACTTTTTGAAGAACCCAAGCATCAATATATTGTTGTCGAATAAGAATGCTGTCTACCGTTTCATCAAAGACAGGGATCATTTCTTGGAGTTCTTCCACGGTCAATACATAATTATACACTTGTGCAATAATATCTTCTTGCTGACGTGCACAGGAAAAAAACAGAAACGAAACTGCAAACAGGCAATATAATAGCGTAAGTTTACTCACAATAAAACGCATATCTATTTTATCAAGGAGAATATAGTGTTGTAATCAACCCAGATAGAATTATTTTTATGAATATCTTCTATCCATTCTTTTTCCAGCATATTCTGATAGTCGGAGACAACAATTCCCTTTATTTCATTTAATGGTTTTGGTGAAGGCTGTAATATTTCCAATATACGAACCAATTCGTTTTCCGTGTGATCTACAAAATATTTAATTTCATTGATACGTGTCCAATCTACAATATTATCAAACTGTTTATTTTGTTCCTGCCAATATGTTACCGTATCCATGACAAGCGTAATGCTTTTTTTATTCATTTTCGCCATTATTTTATCAGCGGACACTCCTTTCTTTACCATGGAAACGAGTTTATTTTTAGCTGCTTCATCGGTACATCTAAAATATTCGGCTTTCAATCGAACAGGATAAAGATGATTGGATTTTATACTTTGATAATAATTCTCCAATCCGACAGTATCAAGTTCTGCTTTTTTCCATACCTTTCTTTCACTTAATTCGTACAATAAAATACCTTCTTTATATTCTTTCATTAGACTTGCAAACTCAGGATATTTTTCTTCCAAAAGCGCATCTTCATATCCCACGACTGTAGTCTCAATAAATTGACGATAGGCGTGATTGATTAAGATTTTCAAATCAACATCTTTCATTCCTTGAAATTGATTTCGATACAAATATCTGGCGAAGTCTTGTTGTGTATAATTTTTTCCTGCAAAGAAAAACATATTCCTGTTGAGATGGTCTGCTTGAGAAAAATTCCAATCTCCAGACAGAATAGAAGTATCCACAACATCATAAAAATCCGACAAGGGGGTTGTTTTTATTTTTTTATCTATCAATTCCTTGAAATTATTTTCTTTTTTAATACGCTCAATAAAGGCTTCTTTACTTTTATTGGAACGAGTATCCCGCAAAATTCTGTTCTTCGTAAAGGAACGAGTTTCTTCATCAAATACAACAGGTTGGACTTCGTCAATTTTTACAATATGCCAACCAAAAGAAGTATGTAAGGGTTTACTGACATCGCCCGCTTTCAATCCATACAAACCTTTGATAAAATCCCCTTCAAAACGATTGGAGCCAAATAAAGGCAGTTGTCCGGGTTTTTCAGATATGTTTTGCTTCTTTACGGCATCTTCAAGGGTCATTCCCTGTTGAATATCGGTGTAAATATTGTTTATTTTTTCTTCTATGGCGGCGGCGCTCTTGGCTTTTTCAGAAGCCGTTAGATTAGGAGTATTATTGTGAGGTATCAATATTTGCGTTCCTTTGATCTTCCCTAAAGCTGATTTTTTATCCTGTACAAAAATAAGATGATACCCAAATTCGGTTCTAACAGGCATGGATACTTCACCTACAGGCGTATTATAGGCGCCTGTTTCAAAAGAATAAATCAAATCAAAAACAGTAAAATATCCCAAATCGCCTCCATTTCCTTTTCTAATTACTTCCCCGCCAGCAGACTTTTTATCACGTGCGGAAAGGTCATCTGATTCTTTAGCGGCAACTTCTGCAAAAGATTCTCCTTTGAGTATGCGGTTACGAATTTTCATAATAGTATTGTATGCTTCCAACGTATCGGCAGGAAGGGCATCTAATGACACACTTTTCAAAATATGGCTCACGCGAATATCCCATTTCATACGTTCAAGCGCTTCTTCTAATATTTTATCACTAACCTCCTTATCGGTAAGATATTTTTCGGCTGCCTGTTTACGATAACCTGCCAATTCTTCCCGTAAAGCGACTATCGTATCTAATTTTAGGGCTTCTGTTTCTGCACACTTCAACCGAAAATTAATGTACAGGGCAATATATTCTCGAAGGTCTTGTTCAGTTTTGCCCTTCAAGTCATTATTTTTCTGATACGTATTTTTAAAATTCGATAATGTAATTTCTTCTTTTCCCAATTTCATGACAACGGGATCTGCCGTTTGAGCATATACCGATGAAAATACCATACTAACTAATCCAAATAGAATACTTTTTATCATTGCTTTCATTTTGTTGATTATTATTTTAATAAAAGGGGATGATAGATGCATGTAAAAATCATCCGAATTGTTTAACGAACATGCTCGTACCTTATTATAAAATGATGTGCAAAAGTACAAAATATATTGATATGTTTTTCCCTTTTTTTTCAACCCATAAATCCATCTAAAAAAACAAAGGAGTATTAAATTGAAAATTGAAAATGAGCTGACGCACGATGAGGTCTAAATAGTGTCTGTCTATATAGTATAAAATAGTAATCATCAACGCCGTCCAAACAACGCCGTCATTGCGGGCTTGACCCGCACCCGTAAGAGCAGCGGAGCTAATCCCCTGCCATAAAACGTGTTATCGGATGGGGATTGCGGGTCAAGCCCGCAATGACGTGCTGATTGTTGCGGGGAGCGCTTTTGAAACAACCCTGTTTCTGACTTTATAGACAGACACTAATTAGTCTGTCTATATAGTCGGCATAACTTCGGATATTCTTCGCTATTTTCAAATGGAGATGTCTCAAAAGGCATAAACAGTAACCAATACGCCGTCATTATGAGTTATGAATTAGGCTCATGCAAACTAAAATAACTCATAACTCATAACTATTTTCATTGTTCATTAAGTAGTTTTCATCAATTGTGTCAATATTTTTTGTATCTTTGCATCGGAATAAATTACAAAATAAACATAATGAATGTACTTGATAGAGAACTTAAATACCATGTAGTATGAGTTATTTTTCAGAATATATGAACCGACATTTCTCATTTGGAGATATTACTGATGAACGAAAAAAGTGGCTAAAGAAGATTGCTGATATACGCGAGCGTGATGTTTTGGTATATGCAAGTGATTACAATAAATCTAATGTCCCAACTTCTATAGGAAACTCAGATTTAATGCCTTTTAGGGATCAATTATCCTTTATTAAAACAAATGATATTGATGTGATATTGGAGACGTCTGGTGGATCAGCAGAATGTGTTGAAGATATGGTAAACTCAATCAGAACAAAATTTGAAAAGTTGGGTATAATTATTCCAGGTTCTGCAAAAAGTGCAGGAACTATTTTTACAATGGCAGGAGATGAAATTTTGATGGGAATAAATTCTTCACTTGGTCCAATTGATGCACAAATGATAATGAATGGTAAATATTTTTCAGCAGACGCCTTTCTTGACGGACTAACTAAAATAAAAGAAGAGGTATTAACTACAGGAAAACTAAATCCTGCATACATACCAATTTTACAAAATATTTCTCCTGGTGAAATACAACGATGCGAAAATGCTCAAAATTTCTCGCGAACTCTTGTTACAAATTGGTTGAAAACTTATAAGTTCAAATATTGGAAAATTCGTACTACTTCAGGAAAGGAAGTTACAGAAGATTATAAGCAAAAACGCGCAGAAGAGATTGCCAATAAATTATGCAAACATTCTGACTGGCTTACACACGGACGTTCTATTAGGATTTCAGATCTTGAGAAGATGAAACTATTGATTATTAATTATTCCGAGCGTCAAGATTTGTCGGAAGCAATAGACAGATATTATACTCTTTTGAGAATGACCTTTGATATGACAGGTATATATAAAATCTTTGAGACAACTAATTCTCAAATATATCAATCCGTTAGTCAGGCTGCGCCTCCTACAAATCCCATTCAAAAGAAAGTAAAAGAGAAAGTAAAATATGCTTGTGCAAACTTCACGTGTTCGAAATGTGGAAATAATTTCACTATTCAATTGAACTTGGAATCAAATTTACCTCTTGAGAAAGGTAATATTGCATATCCGCGAGATGATATTTTTGTTTGTCCGAAATGTTCAACACAAACAAATTTAGTTCCAATGCGTTTAAATGTAGAAGCACAAACAAAGCTAAAAGTAATAATATAATATAAATATGGATACCACTGTCTTATCAAACGATTTTAGTATTGTCTTTGACAAAGTGAGACAATACAATGAAGAAAATTTGCTTTCGGATAATGATTTTCTTAGCCATGAAGAAATTATTGAAAACGAAGAAATTCGCAAGTTAGGTGAAATTTGCAAAGAAATACATGATGCTTCCGTTGAAACTCTTATTTATCAAACTTTTATTTGATAAAACTGCTTATCTCCAATAAGTAAGTTATTTTTCAATTATTGATCCATAAGTACTTTGAGGAGTACTTACTGCTTATTGTATTAATATCAGAACTCCTGAATCTTCAACAATTGAAAATTGAAAATTGAAAGAACAAGGAACGTAATATAAATAAATGCAGGCATAGCCTGCTTGGATAGAGCGGACGAGGTAGAACCTCGTCCAAACGAGGGGCGCTATTGAAAAAGGCATCCTGTCCCGTAGGGACAATATGTTGGTAGAAACAGATGAATACCCGCCTTTCTTTCCTGTCCCGTTAGGGACAGAATGTAAATCAACCTGATAATATCTTACATGGCGCACCTGACGGTGCGCTCAAGAGGAGAATAGCTGCTGTATTTTCTACCAACATTTTGTCCCTAACGGGACATTTTTCCTTCGCAATGATGATGCTGATTAAGCGGTTTCTTGCGTCAGCCTAATTCATAATTATACATTATAGACAGACACTATATAATCTGAAATTGCAGGAAGTTTCTCACGAAGGAAGTCCCGCAACATATTTATAAGACGTCAATTCCTCTATGGAGAATGACTGAATAAATGTTTCTTTTTCCTTATTTTGAGCGTTTGCCATGGAGATAAAAATACATGCGGAGTGAGCATAGACGTCATTTCTATTTGAATCCAACACCAATAAATATCCCATAATAATATTCGCCATACATTCTACCAAACGACGAGAAACCAAATCATACATTTCAGAATTTTCATATCCTTTTGCCTTTTCAATTGCTTTTTCACAGCGAGCAGTCATGTCTATCAAGTGATTTTTCAACACTTGTAATTCAGGTTTTATCGTTTCTGCTTCGTATTCTTTTATCTTATTGAGAAAAACACCACTCCCAATACCACGAATAGCCGCCACTACCTGCAATTGAGATGTTCCTTCATAAATAGAAGTAATACGTGCATCACGATACAGACGCTCAACAGGAAAATCTTTCATAAATCCTGTTCCTCCGTGAATTTGAATTGCATCGTATGCTATTTGGTTACAATATTCGCTTGACATTAATTTCAACATAGGTGTATATACATCTGCCAATCGCTGAAAATATTTCATTTCATTACGTTCTTCAGGGGTAAGGAGACGAGTTCTTGCTTTGTCTTCAAATAACTTTTGCATGTCTACAAAACGACTTGTTTCGTATAAGAGGGAACGAATAGCATCTATTTTCGTTCTCATGTTAGAGAGCATTTCAAAAACGGCAGGAAATTTAATGATGGCTTTTCCAAACTGTTCACGTTCTTTAGCGTATTTTTCTGCTTCTCTGTAAGCGGCTTCTGCAATTCCAACCGATTGAGCGCCAATTCCAAGTCTGGCTCCGTTCATCAGTGTCATTACGTATCTTATTAAACCCATACGTCGTTCGCCTACTAATTGAGCAGGTGCGTTATTAAATACAAGTTCGCAGGTTGGAGATCCTTTGATACCCAATTTGTGTTCAATTCTTCGGATGGTTAAGGCTTTATCTTTTCGGTCATACAAAAAATAGGAAAGTCCTCTTGCATCTTTTGTTCCTTCTTCCGAACGTGCCAACACCAATTTAATATCGGCATCTCCATTTGTGATGAAACGTTTTACTCCATTCAATCTCCAACAGTTTGACTTTTCATCAAAAGTCGCCTTCAATTGAACAGCCTGCAGATCAGAACCCGCATCTGGTTCGGTTAAATCCATCGAACAGGTATAGCCCTGATTAATCATTGGCAAATATTTATCTTTCAATTCTTCCGAAGCAAATTCGTAAATTGTTTCCGCACAATCCTGTAATCCCCAAATATTGGCAAAGCTTCCGTCTGCTCTCGATATTAATTCATTGGCAATGACATAAGGTATCATCGGGAAATTAAGACCATTATATTTTCTGGGCAAAGAAATACCATATACTCCCGCATTTATCAGCATTTCATGATTTTGCTGAGTGCCTGAAGCATACATTACTTCATTGCAAACCAATTGAGGACCTTCTTCATCAACGCTTTCTGCATTGGGAGCGATGACATCGCCACATATTTCCCCTATAATTTCCAATACCTGTTCATACGTATCAATCGCATCTTCAAAATCAATGGGGGCAGTATCATACGATTGAGCATCCGTATAGTCATTTTCTTTCATTTGCACTATACGCTTCATCAATGGATGCGTCAAATGAAATTTTAAATGTTCGTTATCTAAAAAAAAGTTTGCCATATTTTTACTGTATTTGATTTAAATAGGTTTGGAATTTATTTACTGTGTTTTTTGTAGTATTGAATTATTTTGGGGATGATTTGCATGACGTCCCCGATAATGGTATAATCGGCAATTGCATTAATTGGCGCATTTTCGTCTATGTTGATACTAATAATCTTGGCAGACTGATCCATTCCAGCACGATGTTGAACCGAACCGGAAATTCCGCAGGCAATATATAATTTCGGACGGACAGTAATTCCTGTTTGTCCGATTTGGCGTTCATGTCCACAAAAGGCAGCATCTACCGCAGCGCGAGTAGCGCCTACTTCTCCTCCAATTACACTTGCTAAAGTATAAAGGATCTCAAAATTTTCTTTACCCCCCATTCCATATCCTCCCGATACAATAATTTGAGCGCCTTTTAAATTCACTTTTGGCGGGTCAATATGACGGTTAATAATCTGTACAATTTCTTCGACATCTGTTAGAAGCGACAAGTCAATTTTTTGTAACAGGGGAGTATTTTGTATTGTCAGGGGATCTAATTTCATCACGCCTTCCCTAACCGTTGCCATTTGAGGACGGGTATCGGGATTGATAATCGTAGCAATGATATTTCCTCCGAAAGCAGGGCGAATTTGATACAATAAATTTTTGTATGTTTTACCTGCTTTTTTGTCTTCGTAATCTCCGATTTCCAAGCTGGTACAGTCGGCTGTCAGTCCGCAACGCAAAGCAGAAGCAATGCGTGGAGCCAAATCTCGACCTGTTGATGACGCCCCGAAAAGAGCAATCTCAGGCTTTTCTTTTTCAAAAACTGCCTCTACCATCTTTGTATATGGAAGCGTACGGTAAGGAAATAATCTCGCATCATCCGCATAATGAATTTTGTAAATATCAAAACAAGATAACTCTTTTATTGCTCCTTCGAGATTAACCCCTAAGAGAATAGCTTCTAATTTCACATTCAGTTGTGCTGCTAATTTTCGTCCTTTGGATAAGAGTTCCAAGGAAACATCCGCAATTTTACCTTCTTCGGTAATTTCGCAATATACAAATATATTATTCATTTTCATTCTATTCTTAATAAAATAATGATTTATCCGATAACGCGACTTTCCAGCAAGTCCATAACCAACTGTTCAATATCCGTATCCGAATTGGAAAAAACTTTGGAATCTTTTTGTGTCAGTACTACGCTATCAATTTTTTTAACTTTAGTAGGAGAACCACCTAATCCCAACCAACTTGTATCTGCGCTGACGGCGTCAGCATTCCATTCCTGCAGTAATAAATCGGGACGTTTGTCATACATTTCCGTATAATTACGCGTTTTTTCCCGTAATTCGGTAGCTGTTCGAGCGTGTTTGTATTTCATCAATAATTTGGCATTGCGGGAACGACAAGGTTTTGCCGAACTGTGTACGCTTATCAATGCAGGGAGCGGTGTTTCGACTGTTTCCACGCCATTTTCTAAACGTCGTTTAATACGTATTTTTCCTTTGTCGACGGCTTCTAATTTTTCAGCATAAGTAATTTGAGGCAGTTGCAGTTTTTCGGCAATTTGAGGTCCTACTTGTGCTGTATCTCCGTCAATAGCCTGTACTCCACAAAAAATAAGATTCGGCTTACACTTTTCCACTGCTTTAGATAAAGCATAAGAGGTTGCCAGCGTATCAGAACCCGCAAATTTTGCATCGGTCAATAAATAACCTTTATCCGCGCCACGATACATCCCTTCTCTAATAATAGAAGCTGCGCGAGGAGGTCCCATTGTTATAATGATTACTTCTGCTCCCTGTATTCGAGCCTTTGTTTCCAATGCCATTTCTAAGGCATTAAGATCATCAGGGTTGAAAATAGCAGGAAGCGCTCCCCTGTTTACTGTTCCGTCTTCTTTCATGGCGTCTTTCCCAACATTACGTGTATCAGGAACTTGTTTTGCCAGCACTATGATTTTAAAACTCATGCTTTCTCTATTGTATGGTTACAAAAATTAGGACTGCAAAAGTATAAAAAAAAAATGATATAACAGCGCATTTTTTTCTCCCCTGTTGATCCTTTTGAGACACAACAAAATAAAGTATGTCTCATTGACAATTAAAAAGACAGATATGATATGGGAAGAAAAAAACTCAACTTACAGCTTTCTTCTCTACAATAATACTAATAAAGCCTCAACTTGAAATCTCCTTCGGAAACATACTCTTTATTTCCGTCGGTGAAAGTAGTTGAAAACTTCCCATAAATGGAGGTTTTGTCATATTTGCCATAGATTTTTACAATATTAAATCCAGAAGAAATATTCTCATTTGGTTTGAAAACACTCCCAAAACCAATCATTCCAGATATACTGTCATTTTTATGTTTATGCAAAATAGAGGTAATCTGTGATTGTTTTTCCATTAATCGTAATTCTTTTTTGGTTGAGCGTGTTACTTCAAAATAATATATTGTACTGTATTTATAACTCATAGTATCATCAACATACTGTCCCGTAAATTCTCCCTTATATTTTCCTTTTTGAGGTTCTTTTTCACAGGAAATAAATCCAACGAAAGAACATATAAACACGATATAAAAATATTTGTACTGCATAACAAAATGATATTTATAATAATTGTTGCAAAGTTACATGAAATTTTTTAATTAGAGCCTGTCTATAAAGTCGGCATAAATTGAAAATTGAAAATGAACTGACAAATGATGATGTCCGACTAACGGCGTCATTGCATTTGTGCTTTTGAGAATCAAAACGATTACTCGCAATGACGGCGTTGATTAGGCGGTTTCGTGCGTCAGCATAATTCATAATTCATAA
>JAIROC010000253.1 GCA_031257735.1 Bacteroidales bacterium
TGTTTACTTTTTAGCTTAATTACCTCAAAGATAACAAATTATATTTAATTTACAACCACTTGCTTTTATTTTTTTTGGCTTCTATACCTCTTTTTTTTAGGCTGGGAAACTTGAGTTACAAATATAGTAATTCAATTATTACGCTTTCTTTTTTCTTTGTTGTTATCTGAGACTTTTCGAATAATAACACACAATCTTTTTGTTTTACGTTACAAACATAGTAACTTTGCAGAAAAGACTCGTAACTTGACGGATATACAACTGAAATTTATTCAACGGATCATCAAAGAGAGTGGAGAAAGTAAATCCTATCAGGATTTATCAGAAAGGCTGATAAGAATAAATGAGGATATATATTCCGAAGTCCCGACAATACAACAGGAGAGACTATTTAATGTAACGGCAGTTTTATATTATGGAATAAATGAGATTCAGTATCTTGAGAAACAGGGGCAGATGTTAAGAACGCCCCATGATGACATACAACGCGTAAGGCTCAAGTCGGGAAGTGAATCGGGTGGTGGTATCGGAGGTTCGTGCAGTACATTTTTAGCCACTACCTGGGCTATAGCCATTGGTGAACCAATCCCGGCAGGAGAAATCGTTGCATCAGTAATAACTATTATTGTTGGAGGTATTTTGTTGTATGAAATTATTACATGTTCAGGAAGTAATTCCGATACCTCCGATTATTGTCTGGAGCGATATGAGGATTGCTATTCACCCATATATAATGGTTGCAGTACATGTTTGCAATTTTGTAACACACAGGGCTATTGGCCTCCCTATAATACTCATCAATGCAATTAATAAACAATGAAAATAGAATACACTGTTCGGGAAAAAGATTTGCTGGAAATGCAATGGTTGGTTGCATCCCGGTCAAAAAACCTGCGAAAACAACAATGGACGGGAGCCCTCTCCATAACAGTATTCTTGCCGGTACTTTGCTTGCATTCGGATATTCACATGCAATCATTTACGCTGTTTAAAACTGTTTGGGCAATAGCGATTGGTATTTTTGCCGGCGGACTGTTCTTTTTTTTAGTCCCGCGCATATATTGGAGGCATTGTAAAAAACAGGTTAAAACCAGCTTTACGGGTATGATAGGAAATACGGTTGAATTGCAAATAACAAACGATTTTATGGAAACAAGGGATAAGACTGGAGAAACAAAAGTGAAGTTGACAGCAATCAAAAAGGTTTGTGAAACTGAGAACCTGTTTGTCATTCAATCCGATAGCGGCAGTTTCCTGACGATTCCGAAGCCGGAGATTGATTTTACCGGATTCCGGAATTGTTTGTGTTCTAATGGATTGAATCCGGAAATGGTTGCAAAAACGAGGAAAAAATGAAAAACAGTCTCTCTCGTTCCCTGTATCGGATAGCGAGAGAGATTTTTTACAAAGAAATATTTATACAAATAATAGAAACGTCAATGGAAGGCATAACAGTAAATTATAACGGAGAAGAAAAGAAGATAGCAGTTAGAGACGGCATGATTACCGTTCATTTGTACGATAATAATGGAGAAGGCTTTATGAATATCAGTGGAGTTGATTACGAAGAATGTAAAAGATATATATGGAATAATTTCAATCGGATAAGAATAAGGATTGGCGACAAATTTGAAATCAAAGTTACCGAAATGGATGTTCCTTCGACGCCTGCTAAAGTAATGGAAGATAAAAAGATAAAACGCCCCAAAACAAAACTGGATTTTTTTCGCGAACTGGAGGTTGAATTAAAAAAACAGGGATTGATATGAAAGGATTTACACTGTGCGTTAACGAAGAATTAATATATGGCGCGATTGACGAAGGCATTACGAGTGTCATTGTGACATGCAAAGAAGGACAATTCCACGTATATTTAGGCAGTCTGGATAAAAGCGGCATGCTTTCATATACCTGGTATGCAGCCGATATGAGAACAGGCGATTGCTTGAATATTTGTTACGAGGATATTACATCCGTTTCCGAAGCAAGGGAAACAAGGGATTACAATAAATCGCAGGAAGAGCCCCTAAAGGAAAGTTTGGAACTGTATCGGAAATTAAAAAAAGAATTAATAGAGGAAGGAATAATATATGAAACTTAAATTGTCCATAATAGCCATAATTTGTTTGTGCCTGTCGGGTTGTGACAAAACAGATGCTGTATATCAAAATAAAGTATTTGAAGATATATGCTCACTCACTAATGCAAACAATAGTCCTTTTTGCATCGTCCTGTCCGATTCCACCCAAATCCTGTCGAGAGAATATTTGACATATTCTATATAACATACCTCCTCACGCAACGCTATTAAGTTGTTTTTGGATTCTGTCAAGCGCCCGTTGAGCGGAGAGAAGTTTCTTTTTGAGCATATCTTCTATATAAGAAATCTATTTCTTATTTTGTTTTTTCATTATTCAACGAATAATGGTAACTTTGCAGTTTCACAAAACAAAGTAAACCATGGGCAAAAGTACAAATTTTATCGGACAGCCGCTATTGAATCAGTGTAACTATTCAGCTCTAACTTTAGGCACAAGAAAAAGAGCCGCCCAAACATTTTAAGAATTTTTGATAGCCGTATCAATAATAGAACGAATAACGGCAAAATCTTGCGTGCCTTTTGGAGGCGTCAATAAATAACCTGCTTAAATAATTTTACTGGGAATTATAAAAAAGCGTTATCTTTGCGGAAAAAAGCGATGAAAACACGCGAAACAATACAAAAGCGAATAAGGATAAACTTAGGACAGTTAAATGAGAGACAATCAAGAATATATCTTGCATCAGAGGCTATAAGTTATGGTTGGGGAGGCATAACGCTCATATCCCAATTGTCAGGTATAAGCCGGAAGACGATACAATTAGGCATTAAAGAATTAAAGAATTAAATAAAGAAATAGAGACGGCATCTACAGATAAAATCAGACGAGCCGGCGCAGGCAGAAAACAGGAAAAAGACAAACAGGAAGGATTGGAAAAAGCAATATTGGAAATAGTAGAAGGACATACGGTTGGCGATCCGATGCGCGTAATAATATGGACGAGTAAAAGCGCAAGACATATTCAAAAGGAGTTGGGAGAACGGGGATTTAAAGTGTCGCACGAATTGATACGAAAAATATTAAAAGAGAACGAATACAGTTTACAATTTACAACCCAATACGCCAGGAGTCCCAAATGAAGGAGAGCCTCTGTCGCGTCGCAAATCCGGCAGGACGGGACGAACAAGAGGTATTACCTGCACATTATCAAACGGTTGACGCTCTTTAGCCGTTGTTTGCTTTTTGG
>JAIROC010000305.1 GCA_031257735.1 Bacteroidales bacterium
ACGTCAGAAAAATTTCCCGTAGGGAATGCATATCAATAGAAAATATAGTCGCCAAAAAAACAAAACCTCATAGAGGGTTCATGTATTTTGTACAATTCATTATGTATTTGCCATGATGCAAATTATAAATCTCCTACAGAGTCCACAAACAAAGCCTTGTATCCCGAAAAAAAGTAACTAAAATCAGCATGAAACGTCATCTCTCAATATCCTTGTTTTTAGCGTGTTGTATTTTAGTTACATAAGAGGATGGGAATATTGGTGTTCTGACTTTATAGACAAGCTCTAATTAATTATTTCCCCACTTCACGATTGTTGTTATTCTTTATCGAAGTAAGTAATTTATACAACATATATAAAGCAGCTGTAGCGGACTGTCGAATTACACGTTCTCTGCCATTACCAAATGAAAAACATTTTGCATGTACATTATTTTTATCGGCAACAGCAATCCAAACAGTCCCCACCGGCTTTTCTACACTTCCCCCATCTGGTCCTGCAATGCCCGATACGGCAATAGCATATTCAACATTATACAGTTGCAATACATTTTTTGCCATTTGCATGACCACCTCTTCACTTACAGCCCCTTGTTGATTGATTAACTGTTGTTCCACGCCTAAAACATTACATTTAATTTCATTGGAATAAGCTACAATTCCTCCTTTAAAATAGTTGGAACTGCCCGATAATAATGTAATCGAATGAGCAATATAGCCTCCCGTACAACTTTCCGCTACGGCAAGTGTTTGTTTACGTTCTTTGAGTTTATCCGCGATTAGTTCAGGTAATATTTTATTCTCATAGCTAAAAATATATTCACCAACATAATGGGAAAGATGCGAAATTTGTTTTTCCAGTTCGGCTTCCAATTTTTGCATGGAAGAACTATATCCTGTTAATCGCAAACTTACATATCCTGCCTTGGGCAAATATGCCAATCTGATACAGGGAGGTAAATTTTTCTCAAAAACAGAAAGATTTTCCGACAACAGGGCTTCCGAAATACCAAAAGTCTGTATATGTTTATGAATGATATGTTGATTGATGTGATAATGTATTTCTATCTTTTCCAAGACCTTTAATAGCATTGCCTGCATTTCTTGCGGAACGCCGGGAATAGCAACAAGTATTTTTTCTTCATATTCCATCCATATTCCCGGAGCAAATCCTATTTCATTAGCAATGGCTTCGCTTCCAACCGGAAGCATCGCCTGTTTTAAAACAGTATTGGGAATGGTTCTACTGCGAGCATGAATAACAGATTGTAAATAATTTAAAACAGATTTATTTTCCATTAATTCTCTATGAAAATACTTGCAGATACAATCTTTGGTCATATCATCGTTTGTTGTTCCCAAGCCGCCCGTTACAATTACAATATTACAGGACGTCAGCATTTCTTCAAAAGCAGAAAGAATACTTTCTTTTTCATCTCCCACTACCATTATTTTTTTTACATGGACGCCAATAGACGTCAATGATTGGGCAATGAAACTTGCATTTGTATTCTGTATTTGTCCTATCAGAATCTCATCTCCAATATTAATAATCCCTGCTTCTATAAATTTATCTTGATCCATTATTTGTGTATGTCAATATATTATACTTTCATTCGAATACGGTCAAATCCAAAAATCGTATGAAATTCAAACGATGTTATGCCAAATAAATTGTCCATTGAGTTATGAGTTAGCTGCGCTTTTGTCTGAACCATGATTTTAATAGGATTAACAAGATTAGCAGGATTAATTTTCACCCGTAAGAGCAGCGGAGCTAATTTTCAATTAACTCAACGCTATCCTTTTATATCTTTCTACTTTTCGTT
Organism: Bacteroidales bacterium; assembly: GCA_031257735.1. GTDB lineage: Bacteria > Bacteroidota > Bacteroidia > Bacteroidales > WCHB1-69 > JAIROC01. The sequence continues at coordinate 1,829 of JAIROC010000305.1, forward strand.
GTAATGTCTATAAAATTAGTGTACATTTGCATTCATATTTTCAGAATGAAACATGTAACTTTTAATATTTGATTATTTGAATTTTAGGCTTTATGGATTTAAAAGAACAGACGATATTTACAGAGATTGCTTTAAAATATTTATCAGAAGAAGACTTTATAAAAATTGAAAAGCATTCTGTTCAGTTGAAATTTAAAAAAGGTGAAACAATTTTAAAACAAGGACATCAACCTACACATATTGCTTTTTTACAAAGTGGTATTGTAAAGTTCAACTATTCGGGGTCAAACCAGAAAAACACCATTCTTACATTGGTTTCAGCGCCAAAAATTCTGGGAGGCGCTAATTTGTTTTACAGAGATAACTATCTCTTTTCTTTTATTGCTATTGAAGATAGTGATGTGATACTCATTGAAACAAATGTTTTATTCGAAATAATGAAGACAAACAGTATATTTTCGATGGCATTATTTCAATTGGCTTCGGATATGTTCAAAAAAGCAATTATGAACTTTATCAGTGTTGCCAATAAACAGAAAGAAAGTCGAATTGCCGACATAATTTTATATTTGTCGGAAGAGATATATTGCAATACTCGTTTTCAATTGTCTTTAACCCGAAAAGAATTGGCAGAATTTGCCTGCTGTTCTGCCGAAAATGTAATTATGACCCTTTCTCGATGGCAAAATGAAAGGATTCTTTCTATTTTTGGGAAAACCTTAACAATAATTGATCTCGATAAACTTAAATACATTAGTAATCTAGGATAAAGAGGTTATTCTAATTCAGTAACAAGGCTTTCTATTCACAACAAAGCATACGAAAGCTGTAGCATCTTTCCTCTACGCAAAAAAAAATGCAATCAAATGATGATTTGTATGAAAAAAATAATTATCTTTGCAGCCTAATTTAAATAAATATATTGTATGGAGACAACAGATATTTTAAATCAAAAGACCTCTACGTTAGAGGTAACAGAAAATGCAAAAGCATACCTGTCTACAGCAGCTTCATGGGCAAAATTCTATGCCATAATAAGTTTTATTCTTACGGGATTTTTCGTGCTCTGCGGACTTTTAGTGATTACAGTGGATGAATTTATGCCCATGATGATTCCTGGTTTTTCTACATTAATAGGTTTGGTTTATATCGTTCTTGCTGTTATTACGTTTTTCCCGGCATTGTATTTGCTTTGGTTTTCACAAAAAACACAAAAAGCGATTTTAAACAATGATGCTCAAATTTTGGAAGTATCCTTTCGAAATATGAAATCATTTTGGAAGTTTATAGGTATTATGACTATCATATTGATAGCAGTTCTTATAATTTTTATTCCTATTAGCGCAGTTGCTACTGCTGCATCTGGATTTTAATCGATCAATTCATTACAAAAACACGAAAATAAATATATTGGTTTTCGTGTTTTTGTTTTGTATCTCTATGAATAACTCTTTTCTTGCAATAGACGCTTTACGGTATTTATCGTTTCATTGTTCCACAAATCATACGGTCTTTTCCATATTACTGTATTCCCGACATTATTTTCGCGATAGTAATGTTTTGTGCTATATTTTTCATATATGACTATACGCAGGTCAGGAGTTCTGTAATTATACATTGAAGAAATGCGTTTGATAGTTTTCGGACAGACACTAAATAGTGCCTGTCCGAAAACTATCAAACGTTTCGTATATTCGTCATTATGAGTTGATACATTTTGAAAACAGGCAGTATCGACATGTTGAATAATTACGCTTTCATAATGTCATTTTGTCCATCATG
>JAIROC010000331.1 GCA_031257735.1 Bacteroidales bacterium
TCATAATTCATAATTCATAATTCATATTTAAGCTGTTCTTCTTTGAGTTTTTTTCTGTCTTCTTTTGCTTCTTCACTGATATTTAATAATATGCTAATACAAAAAGATATTGTTAAGATAGACATTCCTCCACGACTGATCATGGGTAAAGTTTCTCCTGTTGCAGGGAAATATCCTACACAAACTAACATGTGCGTGAATGCCTGAAATACAATAAAAAATCCCAATGCTATTGATAAATATGCTCCAAAAGCAGATTGTATGGTAATAGCGGTTTTTCGTACGCGATAAAATAATCCCAGATATAAAAGAATAATTAGAATACCAATTAAAATACCATATTCTTCTATAAGAAAAGCATAGATATAATCAGAAAAACTTTCGCCAACCGATCCCATTAAAACAGATCCTCCGGGAGCAGGCAAAATGCCACCTCTGGCAATAGCCGCTTCGGTGATAATGGTTTCTTTATTTAGTTCTCCTTTTCCCATAAAGGCTTCGATACGTTCTTTTGCTGTATCAAGCCGAAATACAGATACATTATATTTTGAAATTATAACAAAAGATAATACTCCCACAAAGATAATACTCCCCAATATGGCAAAGAAATATCTTTTCTTTAACTGAGAAACAAAAAATAGCATAAAATAAGTAGTTCCCATAATGATACCTCCCGATGTTTTTTGGGAAGTAATTAATATACAAGTTATCCCAATGTAAATAATCATAGGAATAAGCGCTCTTTTTATGTTATTTATTTCACCTTTGAGTCGGGCAATCCATTGTGCAAAATATATAATGAATAATACTTCTGCAAGTTGTATGGTTTGAAAAGAAATACCAAATATTCTTAGGCTTCGTTTGGCTTCGCCTACACTTTCTCCAAATAGAAAGGTTAAGAATACCAAAAGTAAACCCACCAAGAGTCCAATTTTTGACAAACGACCAATCCATCTGTAATTAATATTACTCATGACATACATTATCAAAAATCCCAAAGCCAGATAAAATACATGTCCTCGAATAAGAAACCATAAACTTTCCTTATGTAAAGGGTCTCCTAATTTTGAACCTGTACTGTACACGACAAATATGGAGAAAATAGATAAGAGAACTATTATTCCCCATATTATACGATCGCCTTTTAACTTCCCGATAAATTTTTTACTTTCCATTCTATAATTGGGCTATTGCTTTCTTAAAGGCAGTTCCTCTCTCTTTATAATCAGAATAGAGTTTATCACACGCACATCCTGTAGACAATAAAACAATATTTCCTTTTCTTGCCGAATAGAAAGCTTTACTTACGGCAGCTTCCATTTCACGTTCTTCGTAAATAAACTCAATATAGTTGGAAAATGTTTCGATTAACTTTTGATTATTTTCTCCAATACAGACTAATGTCTTTACCTTTTGTGACACATGACCAATCAATTCTGTATAATTGATAGCAGTATCATTTCCTCCAGCCATCCAAATTACATTGTTTTTTATGTTTTCAAAACTGTAATAAGTAGCATTAATAGTACAGGATTTCGAATCATTAACAAAATTTACTCCTTGGTATTGAGTAACCTGTTCCAACCTGTGTTCTTCTTTGTCAAATTGACTAACGATTTCACGTCTGTTAGATGTTCTAATAGCAATCAATTTGTTTTGTAAAATAGCTGCCTGTTCGGCAACGGTCTGTGATCTGTCGATCATTAAATCCTCGATTCTCATAATAGAAATTTTTAGTTTAGTTTAATTTTTGTATTTTATTTATTTTAGCGTAATTTTAATGTTACAATAGTGACGATAGCAAGTATGATAGCAATGACAATAAATCGTTGGACAATTTTTGCTTCATGTATGCCTTTTTTTTGATAATGATGGTGAATAGGGGTCATTAGAAAAATGCGTTTCCCTTCACCGTATCTTTTTTTTGTATATTTGAAATAGCTTACTTGAATGATTACGGAAATAGTTTGGACAAAGAATATTCCGCATAAAATAGGGATTAATAATTCTTTACGTATAATAATCGCAAAGACCGCAATAATTCCGCCTAATGCCAAAGACCCCGTATCGCCCATGAATACTTTTGCAGGATAAGAATTCCACCAATAAAATCCCAGACAGGCTCCAACCAAAGCGCCTGTAAATATCATCAGTTCTCCTGTATTTGGGATATACATGATGTTTAAGTAATCCGCAAAAATTGTGTTACCAGACACATAAGCTAGTATTCCTAATGTTGCTCCGATAATTCCCGATGTTGAGATAGCTAATCCGTCTAATCCATCCGTTAGATTTGTTCCGTTACTGACAGCGCAAATAATAAAAATAATAATAGGAACATAGATGAGCCATGCCCATTTTTTATAATCTTTGCCGACCCATTTCAATAAGACTGCATAGTCAAATTCATTATTTTTTATAAAAGGAATAGTCGTTTTTGTTGATTTTCCTGTTTCGATTTTTTTGTATTTATCAACCGTAGAACTATTTTCAATCCGCAATACTTCTTCGGTTTTTACATAATCAGGATTTGCTTCCTTTTCCATTATAACAACATCAGGATGAAAGAATAAAATCAATCCCACCGATAGCCCTAACACGGATTGACCTAACAATTTTATTTTGGAAGACAATCCGCTTTTATTCTTTTTTACAATCTTGATATAATCATCAAGAAATCCAAGTAATCCAAGCCAGATTGTTGTTGCTATCATCAGGAGGATGTAAATATTATCCAACCTGTTAAATAATAATACAGGGATTAATATACTAAATAAGATAATAATACCTCCCATTGTAGGAGTTCCTTTTTTTTCTATTTGTCCTGTCAATCCCAAATCTCGGATATCTTCTCCAATTTGTCTTTTTTGTAGAAGTTTAATTACATATTTTCCGATTATCAGTGACAGAAATAAAGATACTAATCCAGCTATTGCTGTTCGAAAAGAAATATAGTGGAAGACGCCTGTTCCAGGTATATTCAAGTTTTTATCTAACCAATCAAAAAGATAATAAAGCATGTGTTTGTTATTTTATAGTTATTAAATAATGTTTTGTAATTGCTATGTCATCGAAGTTGTATTTTACTCCGTTTATTTCTTGGAATTTTTCATGACCTTTTCCTGCAAGTAAAATGACATCTCCTTTTTTTGCTGTCGAGATGGCTATTTTAATGGCTTGTTTTCTATCAGAGATGACAAATACATTCTCATCATCTTCATTAGGAATACCTTTAAGCATGTCATTAAGAATACTTTCAGGATTTTCATTTCTGGGATTATCAGAGGTCAAGATTACTTTGTTACTTAGTTTATAAGCGATTTTTGCCATTTCAGGACGTTTGCTCTTGTCTCTATTGCCTCCGCAACCAATGACTGTCGTTATTTTTTGGTTACTGTTTATTATTTCTCCTATTGTATTTAATATGTTTAACAGAGCATCAGGAGTATGAGCATAATCAACAATAACCGTTATGTCTTGACCCCTAATAACAGTAAATCGTCCTTCTGCAGGTTCAAGCATACTCATTTTCAACAATATCTTTTGTTTATTTATTCTAAGCAAAATAGCTGTTGCATAAATGGAGAGTAAGTTATAGACATTAAATTTTCCAACTAATCTTACCCATACATTTTCATTATCAATGATTAAGTTCATTCCATCCAAGCTGTTTTCATTAATTTTAGCTTTAAAATCGCAGTGGACAGTTTGTAAACTATATGTTTTACATTGAGCAGAAGTATTTTGTAACATAATTTTTCCATTAGGATCATCCATGTTGACTAATGCAAATGCTGTTTTAGGAAGATTGTCAAAGAATAATTTTTTTGCAGTAATATATTCTTTAAAGGTTTTATGATAATCTAAGTGATCATGAGTAATATTTGTAAAAATTCCACCAGCAAAGTGCAAACCTCCAATACGTTCCTGTATAATAGCATGGGAACTTACTTCCATAAAACAATATTCACAACCCTCTGATAACATTCTGGAGAATAATTGATTTAATTGTATGCTATCTGGTGTTGTATGTGTGGAAGGGATGGTTGTTTGTCCAATCTTATTTTCAATAGTACTTAGCAGTCCTGTTTTAAATCCCAAATTTGTAAATAGTTGATAGAGTAAAGTTGCAACAGTCGTTTTACCGTTTGTTCCTGTTACTCCTATCAATTTCAAATGTTTAGATGGATTATCGTAGAAATTACAAGCCAAAAGCGCCAATGTACGAGGCGAAGATTCTACTTGTATGTAAGTTACATCGTTTCGTAATGTTTCTGGTAATTGTTCTGCAACAATACAAATTGCTCCATTTGCAATTGCCTCTTCAATATAAATATGTCCGTCTACCTTTGTGCCTTTTTGAGCGACAAATAAGGAAGAATTTTTCACATCTCGAGTATCAAAACAAATAGCTTTAATCTCTTTTTCAAGCGAACCCTTTATGTGAAGAATGGAAATATTATCGATTAACTCTTTAATTGTTTTCATTATGTTTGTTTATTTAATTTTCTAAAAATAGGATTGCTTTATTTTTAATTATTCTCACATTATTTACTTTACCTTTTCCTCTTATTTCCACGAGGTATCCCATTTTTTCCAAGAGATAAATTGCGTCTCTTGCCGTTGCGTACTTTAATTCAGGGAAAGCCTGTTTTTGAATTTTCTTGGAGATGAAAACTACTTCATCATTGTTATTTTTTGCAATGCTGATATATTCGTCTTCATTTATCCGATTTACGGGTATTTGTAATTCATTATATATTATATTCATATCTTTTGCAGACACAAAATGACTAGTCGGGATATTTTTCTTTATATTCTTTCCCGATTCAGTCAATTCGATTTCTATATCGTGCATATTGAGCTTTTCTGCAATCTCTTTACATACGGGTACAGCCACAACACTAGCATCTAAAGGAGTACCTGATATTAATACCAAGCAGGTATATTTAGGCTTTTGGCTCGGGAAATAACCAATAAAAGAGGAATTTTTTAGCGTTGAAGAATATTTTTTTTCTTTTTCATTATATATAAAAGCAGTACCTGTTTTTCCTGCTATTAGTGGATGATGGATGATATTTGTATCTTTGTTTTTGATATGTGCAAGATATTGGTCATCCCTTGCTTTTCTTGCAGAACCTTCTGTAACAACAGCTTCTAAACAACTTTTTGCTTTGCCAATTGTTGATGGAGAACAAATAGCCGTATTAATTATTTCGTGTTGAATAGAATAAAATCCTTTATCCTGAACAGATACCGATTTTACCAAAGTAGGTTTGATGTATACACCGTCATTAGCAATAGCATTGTAATATGCAAGCATATAAACAGGAGGCATTTTAACGCTATATCCATGTGTAACATTACGATAATCAGATTCTTTTGCAGTAATAGGAGTTAAAATTGGAGTACGAGCCTGTGCTGTTTCGATATTTAAATCTTTCTCCAAAGACATTTTTTTAAGCGCGAGGAGAAATGAACTGATGTTTGGATAACAAATTTTGGCAGCGTGATATACCCCTTTATTATCAGAAATAACAAATGCTCTTTTTAATGAGAAATTACCTTTATCACATTCAACAATCGTATTTGTATCTACTTTGCCTGATTCGATAGCAGCAAGTAAAGAGATAAGTTTAAAAGTTGAACCCGGTTCATAGCGTTCGGTTGTTGCATGATCTATTCGTTCTTCGTATTGAGTTCCAATTCTATCTAAATTACAGATTGCTTTAATTTCTCCTGTTTTTACTTCCATCACGATAGCGCATCCCCAAGTCGCTTCCGATGCCAATAGTTGTTTTTCTAAAGCATTTTTCGTTACGCGTTGTATATCGTTATTAATCGTAGTAACTAAGTCGCAACCGTTATTAGGAGAGATGTATTTATTCTCTTTTAAACGAACCGTTTCATTATTAACCTTTAATATTCGATATGATATAGTTTCACCTCTAAGCAATGAATCATAGTAACCTTCTATTCCACGTTTAAATATAATAGAGTCAGTTTTATTTTTAGCGACAGCGCTTTCAAATGTTCCTAAAATACTCTTAGGGTATCCGCCCATTAATTGTCTTCTTACATCCCGTCTGTCTTTTTTACAACCACCTCTAAACCTGTTATCACCTTTCCATAGAACAAATAAGGAATCTATTTCATTAATATCTTTTTGTCTAACCCACTCATTAGTACGATTGACATTGGAAACTTTTATCTGTATATTCTTTTTGCGCAGATTACTTATAATATCATATCCTTCTTTTTTTATTTTGTTATCTTTACTTTTTGTTTTCTTGACAGCTTCCTTATATGCTTTCCGATAATTTAAATAATCCTGCTTGATAAGTTTGTTATATGCGCTAATTGATTTTTTAGGATTTATCCGATGAAAAATTCTGATTAACGAATCTACATTTGACATAAACAAACTATCATTCCTATCATTTATATATATGTAAGAAGGATACCAATATAAGTCATATATAAAGATATTTGAAAGCAATACGGTTCCGTCATCCGAAAATATATTTCCTCTTTTGCCCGAAAGATTGTTTGTTTCTGTTCTGAATGTTCGATTGTCAATAATCATTTCTTTGTCGTCAGCTATTTCTCCTCTGTAATATTTCCCCTTTTCTATTGCCAAAGAAACAATACGATACATTACCATTATCCCTAAAAACAGAATTATAACGTAAACGAAAAAAATACTGAATTTAAAATTTCTCATCTCACTTGTCTTTTTTATTTTTTTCTACTTTTATTGTGTATGGAATATATCCACTGCTTTGAAAACCATCTTCCTTTGCAATTATTAATAATTCCTTTTCCTGTTTATCATCAATATTGTACTCTTCTTCAATAATATCCATTAGAATATCATTTATCTTTATAATTTCATCTTCAAGTCTTTCAATTCTCAATTTCTTTGATTGCGTATTTAGACTATTATATATCAATGTAATAATCATTGCTACTATCATCACAAAATATGGAAGATTTTTTCGGAAGTTCACTTTTTTTAATATTCCCAATCCGAAGATATTATCAAAGGCTTTGCGAATTTTTTTTCGTGTATTACCTCCTTTGCTTTTTTTTGTTTTAGCTGTTCTGAGGCGATTTCTATGTTTATTGACATTTAAAGGTTCTTCTGCTGTTTTCGAGATATTTTTAACAGGTCTAAATTTATTTGCCATCTTGTCTCCTTTCTGCAATTCTTAGTCTTGCGCTTCTACTTCTGTTATTTTCATTCAATTCCTTTTCATCGGGAACAATTGCTTTACGATTGATCAAACTAAATGGAGATAAGTTATTTCCATACATATCTTTTTCTATCTTATCGTCAAAGTTTCCACTTCTCATGAATATTTTTACCATTCTATCTTCAAGAGAATGATATGAAATCATAACCAATCTTCCTTTGGGGTTTAACAATGCTATACTTTGCTCTAAAAGAGATCGTAATGCATTTATTTCCCCATTTATTTCCATGCGTAATGATTGGTATAATTGAGCTAAATATTTAAATTCTTTGTGTTTTGGGATACAGGATTTAATTCGATTAATTAAATCCTGAGACATTTCAAATGGCATTATCTTTCTTTCGGAAATAATAAGTTTTGCCAACTTGCTTGCATTATGGATTTCACCGTATTGATTGAAAATACGGATTAATTCTGCTTCATCATAGGTATTTAGAATATCACTTGCTTTTAATGACTTTCTGGTGTCCATTCTCATATCAAGTGGGCAATCAAAACGATAAGAAAATCCACGACTTTTACAATCAAATTGATGAGAAGAAACACCAAGATCACCCAATATTCCGTCTACTTTTTTAATACCATAAAATTCAAGATGATTTTTTATATGCTTGAAGTTATGATTAATAAATGTAAAGCGACTATCATTGATTAGATTTTGTTTACTGTCTTGGTCTTGATCAAAAGCGAATAATTTACCTGTTTGACCAAGATATTGCAATATAGCTTTGGAATGCCCTCCTGAACCAAAGGTTAGATCAATATAAATTCCATCAGACTTGATATTGAGTCCTTCAATGCTTTGAATAAGCATTACCGAATTATGATACGTAATCTGTTCCATCTCCAAAGATTTTATTTGATATTTCACTGATAAATTCCTTATTATTCTCAACAAAAGTGCTTATTCCTTTTTCGTACAAGTCAGGGTTCCATATTTCCACCAAAAAGTTGATTTTTACTACATATAGCTCTCTTCCCAATTTTGCATGCTCTTGCAAGTGTTTTGGGATTAATAATCTGTTTTTGGAATCAGGTTTCATTTCAGTTGCCCCCCCTGTAAAGAAGCGGATCATTTGACGAACTTTTGGGTCAAAAGCATTGAGTTTATTCAACTCCGCCTGATATTTTTTCCATGTATCCATAGGATAAAGAGTTAAACATTCTTCGGAACTTCTATTCACAACAAACCCATCTTCTAATTTCACGGACCATTCCCGTAAAATTGAAGCAGGTAGCAAAAATCTTCCATTGCTATCCATTGTGCTGTTATGTTTTTTTTCCGATGTCATTTTCCCCTCTTTATTTAATTTTTTATTCCCATTTTTATCTACTTTTACCTACTTTTTCCCATTTTTTCCCAAGTCGGTCGAAAAAAAAATGAGAGAAAACCCCATACTTTTTTTTCAACAACTCCCTTTTTGTCGCCATTTTCCCGACAACGTAGGGTAAAAATACACTATAAATGAATACTTATAAATTTAACACACTCTCATAATCAATTAATTACAAAATAATTTAGTTTGTCTATTTCTCGGCTGCAAATATATAATTTTTTTTTTAATTAATCTACGTTTTGTCGAAAAAAAAAGAACTTTTTTTCAACATAGCTATTCATGATAATTCTATCTAATTGATTTCCAATTGAATTTCAAATGTTTTCACGGTAAAATATTTTTGGAAAATAAAATTAGTCAATAATCAATAGCAAGAAAAATAATTGCTATCTCATTTTTTTGCCATTATCAGAGAACTTTCTCCATGTAATTCCAAGTTTTCGATTAAGAACTATCCATATTTTTTCTTATCATTATTTGACTTGTCTGTACTTGCCACAGAATAATATAAAACAGAAATACAGTTATATTTCTGTATGTCTGTTTTATAAGGTTTCTTATTCTATGCAATGAATAATTAGTATTTCCTTGGTATTAATCATTGTCTTTTCTCTATCTCAACCTATCTATAATAGGAATTATTGATACTTTATTTATCCTTATAATTACAGCCAATAGTTAGAGGAAAACTCCCTTAAGAATCATGTCTAAATATTTAGTGTTTTTCGTGCAACTATTTTTATCACAGATAACAAAGATTTATCCTTTAAAAGTTAAGTGTAAGTTGTATTTCAGGTATATTGGTTTCATCGGTGAAATTGGTAAGCGTCAATCCGAGTAAACGTATTTTTTTTTGCTCAATATTCATCTCTGACAGTAATTGTATGCTTGCATTATGCAGTTGTTCTGTATTGAAATATGATATAGCATGAGAAAAAGTCATACCATGCGTTACCTGTTTGAAGTCATGGAATTTCATCTTTAATATCAGTGTTTTTCCCTTGTAATTTCCTTCCTTTAAATGAGCAATCAATTCCTGTTCAATGTTATTTAGAGCAGATAATATCTCATCTCTCGTTTGTAAATCAACAGGAAAAGTACGTTCAACACCTATTGACTTTCGTTCTCTGTTGGCTTCTACCTGCCTATTATCAATCCCCCTGACAACATCGTAAAAATACATTCCCGATTTTCCAAAATGACGAATTAAAAAATGTCTATCTTGCGCCTTTAATTCCTTACCATTGGTAATTCCCATAGTTCTCATTTTTTGTGCCGTTATTTTTCCTATTCCGAAAAATTTTTCTATGGGAAGTTGTTCCAAAAAAGCAATAGCGTCTTGAGGTTTAATCAAATAAAACCCATCAGGTTTGTTCATATCGGAAGCTATTTTTGCAAGGAATTTGTTATATGAAATACCTGCAGAAGCCGTTAAAAAAGTTTCTTCCTTTATTCTTTTTTTTATTTCCTTAGCAATAAGCGAAGCAGACGGCATATTCTTTTTGTTGTTGGTTACATCCAAAAAAGCTTCATCCAAAGAAAGCGGTTCTACCAAATTAGTATATTCTATAAAAATTTCTCTTATCTGCGCAGAAACAGCTCTATAAACATCAAATCGCGCAGGAACAAATACCAATTGAGGACATCTCTTTAAGGCAGTAACGCTTGGCATGGCTGAAAAAACACCGTATTTCCTTGCTTCATAACTTGCCGCAGCTACCACACCTCTGTCTTTGGCTCTTCCAACAGCAACAGGTTTTCCTTGTAATTCAGGAAAATCTCGCTGTTCAATAGAGGCATAGAATGCATCCATATCTATATGTATTATTTTACGTATTTGCTGCATTGTATTATAAATTGTAATTATAACAATTGATTAACGCATTTTATTGTCATTTTTATCTATCCCGTAGTCATTTGTCAAGTAAATACATTATCTACCTAAATTCTGATTTAGTCTAATCAATATTTCACGTATCAAGGCGTATCAAGATATCAATGCAGAATGACAAAAAGATATTTGTAAATATATGTATATCAATATAAATTTTACCATACGAAAAATGGAAATTATTGCCAAAATACATCCTATAAAAAAACATTCAAATATATCGATAATAGTATCTTTTTTTTTGCTACTTTTGTACGTCGTCTTTTTGATAATTTTGATAAGATGACGTAGTAAAAAATATAATTACAATTTAAATTTAACGCTTATATGTATATGAGAAAAATCGTTATTATAGGGTTTATCTATTCGATACTGGTAGGTAGCCTTTTAGCACAAAAACAGTACAAATATGAAAGTGTTCCTAACGATCCTATGAAGGTTCGTATTTATACATTGGACAATGGATTAAAAGTGTATATGTCCGTAAATAAAGAGGAACCCAAAATTCAAATCACTATTGCCACTAATGCAGGCAGTAAATTAGATCCATCGGAAACGACAGGTCTAGCACACTATTTTGAACACTTAATGTTCAAGGGGACAACCAAGTTCGGGACAACAAATTGGGAAGTAGAAGAACCTCTTCTTAATCAGATTGAGGAACTTTTTGAATTGTATCGAAAAACAACAGATGAGAAAGAACGTACACGTATCTATGCGCAAATCGACAGTATTTCTCAAATCGCTTCCTCTTATGCTATTCCCAATGAGTATGACAAATTAATGTCTATCATTGGCTCATCGGGAACAAATGCAAGTACTTGGGTGGATTTTACAAATTATTATGAAAACATTCCATCCAATCAGTTTGAAAATTTTCTGATAATTCAGGCAGACCGTTTTCAAAATCCTGTTATTAGATTGTTCCATACCGAATTGGAAACTATTTATGAGGAAAAGAATATGACCCTTACACAAGACCGTCGCAGGGTAAACACTGCTTTAATGGAGGGATTATTTTCCAAACATCCTTATGGAACACAAACAACAATAGGAACACAGGAACATTTGAGAAATCCGTCTATTACAAATGTAAAGAATTTTTTCAAAACCTATTATGTACCTAACAATATGGCATTTGTTATGGCGGGAGATTTTGATCCTGATGAATGTATCTCTTTAATAGATAAATATTTTGGACAGATGAAATCATCTCCGATTCCTGAATTTACCTTTGAACAGGAAGACCCTATCACTTCTCCTGTCGTAAAAGAAGTAGTGGGTAAAGATGCTGAAAATCTCACTATGGCATGGAGATTGGGTAATCCGCTTTCAGAAGAGATTCCTGTAATGATTTTAGCCGAAATGATACTTACCAATGGACATGCCGGTCTCGTGGATTTGAATATTAATCAAAAACAACGTTTACTGAATGCAGGTTCAGCGCCATTTGAGCTTCATGATTATGTGGCTATGACAATGTTCGGAAGTCCTAAAAAAGGTCAAACCTTAGAGGAAGTTCGGGATATTCTTTTAGAACAGATTGATTCGTTACAAAATGGATCGTTTCCTGATTGGTTATTACAGGCATGTATCAATGATTTGCGTTTACGTGCAATTGAATCGTATAAATCAAATTCGGGGCGTGTTGATGCAATGGAAGAAGCATTTTATTTGGATATTCCATGGACAAAAAAAGTAAATGCACTGGATGAGTTAGAAAAAATAACCAAAGAACAAATTATGGATTTTGCTAAAAAATATTTACGCAGAGATAATTATGTTATTGTTTATAAACGTCAGGGTAAACCAACAGACATCGAAAAGGTGAAAAAACCAAAAATTACCCCTCTCAAAATAAACAGAGACAGTAAAAGTGATTTTGTCAAAATGATAGAGGATAGAAAAGTTCCGGATATACAGCCTGTTTTTGTTGATGTACAAAAAGATATACATAGCGTAAATGCACAAAATGATGTTAAGGTATATTATACCAAAAATGAAGATAATGATGCATTTTACTTATTCTATATTATAGATATGGGTTCTTATCAGGATCGTTATTTTGACATCGCAAGCGATTATATAACCTATCTTGGAACAGATAAATATACTCCCGAACAAATTAAACAGGAATTTTATAAAATAGGTTGTTCCTTTACAATGTCTACTTCGTCAGACCGTAGCTTTATCACTATTTCAGGTTTGTCAAAGAATATGGAAGAAGGTATGAAATTGTTTGAACATCTGTTACAGAATGCAAAACCTAATCAGGAAGCATTGAATAATTTGGTGAGCGATATACTTAAATCTCGCGAAAATGCAAAAAATAATCAAAGAGCAATTATTTCTTATTTGACTACCTACGGAATATATGGACCAAATTCACCTGCACAATATACGCAACTGTCGGCAAAGGAATTAAATGCGCTTACTCCTGATATGTTGATTGCTAAATTAAAGGAGTGGATGACTTACAAACAGTTTGCTATTTATCATGGTCCGGAATCTTCTGATAAAGTTATAGCCGCTATTAATACAATACATAATCCCAAAGACTTAAAAGAAGTTCCTGCTCCGAAAATATTTACGGAAAGCGTTCCTTCTAAAGATCAGGTTTATGTTGTACATTATGAAGCTCCTCAAGTAACTTATTATTCCTTTTCTTTTGGAAATAAGTATCAAAGAGAACTTACGCCTGTAATCCGATTATACAACGAATACTTTGGCGGAAGTATGAATTCTATTGTATTTCAAGAATTACGCGAAGCGCGTGCATTGGCATACGGAGCAGGCGCTCAATATACATCACCGGGAAGATTGAATCAATTGCATACTAATTTGTGTTATATTGCCTGCGGAACTGACAAACTAAAACAGGCTCTTGAGGCTTTTGATGAATTATTATTGAATATGCCCGAAAACGAAGCCTCTTTTACCATTGCTAAAGATGCTGTTATAAGTTCATACAAAACCAATCGTATTTCGCCGGAAAATTTGGTTTGGACGTATTTATCTTGGCAAAGATTAGGATTAAACGAAGATCCACGCAAAGAAAATTTTGAAAAAATACAGACCCTGAACTTTGCGGATATTAAACAATTCCAACAGGAATATGTAACTAATAAACCAAGAACATTTGTTGTACTTGGAAATACAAAGGAAATGGATATGAAATTCCTGAAAAAAATAGGCAAACTAAAAGTACTTACATTGGAAGAGGTTTTCGGATTCTAATATTATGCTTGCCTTTACTAAAAAGAAACTGTCTGACTATTCGGACAGTTTTTTTTTTAGTTTGATTAGAAGTCTCTGTATGTGCTGTCTTGGGAGGAAGCAATAGCAAAGGCGAGATTACGACACACAGTAATTATACGAATGTTATATCTTATGTCATCATAAGTCAAAATCATATATTAAATACAAAAGGTTTATTGAGGCGCTGATAATTTTCATCTACTAATGATGTATTTATACTGCTGGTGCGTTAACTTCCAAATTTACTTTATAATGAATAGAACTATAAATACATATTGTCCATTTTTGATTTTTCGATTTGACTTGATTTGAAATTATAATTTTTCATCCTCAAGCGTAGAATTATACATACAGGTAAATATGTTTTCTATCAAGTAGTAGAATGGGTAAATAAATATGAGTATGAGAAATGTGTTAAACGACACTCCGACAACTATCATGTATGCGCACTAAATTACTGGAATCAATAATTCGGGAATTGTTACGGACGCTCAAGTCAATCAAAATGTCAAAGAATTTCAATATGATTCATTTGTCAAGATGAATTAATTATTAACACACTAACAATATTTTCACAACAACAGTTCTTATGTCTTATTGAATGGTGATTACTGTAGAAAAAGCAATAACTATTTAGTTACCAAGGTAATTATTTTACATCAAAAGATAATTTCGTCAGAAATTATAGCGATTTCATCGGAAATTATTGCCATTTCGTCAGGCAGCATGGCGATTTCATCGGCTACTGTTGTCATTTCGTCATGATACTATTGTCATTTCGTCAGTCGCTATTGCCATTTCGTCAGGTATCATTGCCATTTCGTCAGTCGTTATTGTCATTTCGTCAGGCATTATTGTCATTTCGTCAGTCGTTATTGTCATTTCGTCAAACACCATTGCCATTTCATCGGAAACTATTGCCATTTCATCGGAAACTATTATCGTGTCATCAGAAACTATTATAGTGTCATCGGAAACTATTATAGTGTCATCGGAAACTGTTATCGTGTCATTAGAAACTGTTATCGTGTTATCGGAAACTGTTATAGTGTCATCGGAAACTGTTATAGTGTCATCGGAATAAATCATCATGAATTTATGTTACGATATAATAGCTCTATGTAAAATTATTATTTCGAGATACCAA
This sequence comes from Bacteroidales bacterium, assembly GCA_031257735.1. Taxonomy (GTDB): domain Bacteria; phylum Bacteroidota; class Bacteroidia; order Bacteroidales; family WCHB1-69; genus JAIROC01. Next base: position 14,890 of record JAIROC010000331.1, read on the forward strand.
TTAATGTTTTCAAATAATCAGTGTCTGTCTATAATGTCCGCATAACGCCGTCATTAATTGAAGTTCTTGATGCATAATTTTTTGCGCTAAATTTTCTTGTCTACTTTGTACTATAAGGATAGACTTTGAGCGCTTCTTCCAGACATTTCATAGCAGCCTTCATATCATTTGTAT
>JAIROC010000360.1 GCA_031257735.1 Bacteroidales bacterium
ATTAACCCAAAATGTCCATTAGCATTAATTCATCAAAAATCAACCGATTTTCGACGAATTAATACAGCGTATAGTGTGTATAATCAAACTATTACAATGACAATTTTCTAATGGTGTCCATCAGAACACATACTGGTTATTAGGCAGTTAGGTTCTAATGGACAATTTGGGATTAATTCTTTATTGATAAAGAAATATAATTTACTTGAAATTGAAAGACATGAAGATGACATGATTTATATTGATTATACATGGAAAACTGCACGTATTGTCGCAAAAAAAAATGCCATAAAACATGCAATGGAAAGAAGTGGCGGAGATATTGATAAAGCTGTTAAACTTCTTGGAATATCTATACGTACATATTATGATTGGAAAATAGAAATAGAGGAGTACGAAACAAAACTTTGTAACGGGCAAAAACAATGAATGCGAAAAAATACAGTATTTTTTTACAAGCAATCTGTTTTTCTTATTTTGGATAATCAATAAAGCATTGCGATTAAATTTTTTACAGAAAAACAAAAATAATAACCCGTGTAATAATGCAAAAAACTGCAGTTTTATTGCGATTTTTTGCATTATTTGCGTGTTGCAAAAAATTCTTTATATTACATGGAAGGAATATAATTAACTGTATGTTAGTTATATATAATGTTTGGTACGGAATTTGGTATATATTATAGTAACTCATGTTACGCAATAGTGTAAAATAAAAATAGTAATTAATTCTTAAAATATTCTATGTATGTATAATAAAAAAAGTAAAGATCGGAAAATTCCTGCTAATAAAAGCGGTCGAGTAATTGTAGGTAAAAACATTAAGTGCTTGAAAGGAGCAGGCAAAAAAAAATTATTGATTCTGAGTTTAATAATTGGGTTAATGATACCAATTAACTCATGCAAAAAAGAAAGTATTTCATTTTCCGCACAACAAATTAAAGAGAAAAGTCAAAAAAAATGACACCTAATGAAAAACAACAAATTGCATTAGCAGATGCTGTGGGGGCTGCTGTTGGAGCAGTTGGTTTTGTTGCAGGTCCTGTTGCTGGTGCTATTAGTACTGTTGTTTGTGGTGTTTCAGCTTCTCTTGCAACGCGCAAAGCAATCAAATTACAAAAGCAGGAAGTGATATCTGAGAGAATACCATCTGCTGACTTACCAGATATTGATAATTCCTCTGCTAAAAATGATAATAATCCTTATGATTATATCGGGCGGACGCATTATTTATTAATGAATGATTTTTTGGCTGACCCGACGCTCTGTTACGGTATGGATGGTGAGTTTAGTACGAGCATATATTATAAGAATGTTACAGAAATGTTGCCTAATTATATCTCTGATATACACACTATCACATTTAGTATTGATGATTTGGAAATATGTTTGAATCAGCGAAATAATCCTATGCAACAAGTTTTGCAAGAAATAGAAATTACCATTAATCCGCAATTAAAAAGTATTTTAATTGATTATGAAAATTATACAAAGAGATGTACTGATTTTGAATCTTTGTATGGTTATTCTATTTTAAAAGAACAAGAAGCATTGAATAGTATTGTTTTTACTGATGTTGAAAAACAAATCGCATTATCCTACATGTCAACATTGCGTTGGGGCTACTGGTATTGGAGTCACTTTGAATAACCTGAAGATTAGCAGTTATGAAAAGAATCATTTGTAGTGTATGTTTTCTTGTATTTTTAAATTGTTTGTTCGCACAAGAAAGCGTGTCGGATAGCAAGTTTGGGATTTACATAAAAGGAAGTCTTGTTCATAGTTATAGCTTTGATTTGAACAATACATTAGGAAATATGGGTTGTAAAAAAATACCGGATGTTCTTACTGCCGGTGTTTGGGGAATATCATATAATATTAAAAAAGTGGAAATGACACTTGATATGGGAATTGAAGGACACTATTCTAATAAGACAAGATTACTTAATTTTATTGCCAATACATCAGTCGGTTATGAATTAATGTTACAAAAAAAACACAGTTTGATTTTTGCAGGTAATATAGCTTACAATATCTACAATGTATTTGCTAATATAGAAAAAGGTAATTTGGATTTTGAGAATGCTACTTTAACTAATGCCACCATGTTTCATTTGGAGTTGCAACAACTTATGATAGGACCAAAAATTACTTGGCGGAATAAGATTTGTGATGTTTCTATAGGATATGATATTGGTTGTATTCCTTTATGTTGGACATCTAATAGTGTAAACATTTTAAATAGTCCAAAAGAAAGAATTGACAGGATACATTTTGATCTTGCAATTTATTTCGCAAAATATTAGTGAAAATACAAAAGCCTCGTGTTTTCAACAAATGGTATTTTGACGAACATTTGGTATAATTATTATACCAAATGTTCGTTTTCATGTACAAGAAATACTTTAATTAAGAATAAATTTATAAATATAAAAAAACAATATTTTCATTTATTTGTTGTCACTGTTGTCCGATAAAAAATTAGGGGGAACTTTCTATGTCCCCCTTGATTTTTTTTTGTACTTTTGCAATAGTTAAATTTAAATAAAAATACAATGTGTAAAGATAGCAATTTTTTTGGTACATCAGTTTTCGGACAGCTGATTTCTTTTATTCACCCTGATATTATTAGAAAATCGGTCAAAAAATATAATTCGGACTACTATGTTAAGAAGTTTACAACGCAGGATCACCTTGTTAGCATGCTGTTTTGTGTGTTAGCAAAATGTAGTTCTTTGAGAGAGGTTAGTGGAGCAATGCTTGGATTATCAGGGAGAACAAAACAGGTATTGTTAAATTAAAATATATATCGTATCTTTGTATCCAAATTTAAAAACAGAAGAAAAATGGATTGTCCGAGATGTAAAAGCATGAAGCATTGTAAGGCGGGGTTTGTCGGTGGTCGCCAAAGACACAAATGTAAAGAGTGTGGGTATTATTACACCGTAGATCGGAAGTCAGATGTAAAGACGTCTGAGACAAAACGCCTTGCATTGGATATGTATTTGGAAGGATTGGGATTCAGAGCAATAGGTCGTATCTTGAAAATAAGTTACAGAACGGTCTATGTATGGGTCAGGGAATGGGGTTCCAAGGTTAGTTTGCCCCGTAAGGACGTGTCGATATCTATAGTGGAGTTAGATGAAATGCACACCTATGTCGGTCAAAAAAAACTACTGTTGGATATGGATTGCTATTGATAGACTTGGAAAACGGTACATTGATTTTATCTGTGGAGACCGGTCAACAGCAACAGGAGTAAAGCTGTGGACACGAATAGAAGATCTGAATATTTCCCAATTTTATGCAGACCATTGGAAAAGTTACAATGAATTTGTGCCTGCGGAAAAACTTATCCAAACAAAGGCGGAAACCTTTACGGTGGAAGGTTATAATTGTAGAATCAGGCATTATCTTGCACGATTTAAGCGGCGGGGACTTTGCTACAGTAAAGCGGTTCATATTGATAGAAAAATCGCTGACGCTGCTCTTTTTGAAATTAAACAATGAATTATGTATATTAATTTAACAACACCTATAATTTTTCTGCAAAATTATAATAAATTAATGCTCCCCAATGCATAACCTATATAATTTATCAACTAAACTTTGTTGAATAAATCAATAAACTTTCTCTTCTGATGTTTGTTGTTATGAATAATAATAATAGCTGTATATCAATTAATTCCAAATTGTCCATTAGAACCTAACTGCCTAATAACCAGTATGTGTTCTAATGGACACCATTAGAAAATTGTCATTGTAATAGTTTGATTATACACACTATACGCTGCATTAATTCGTCG
>JAIROC010000368.1 GCA_031257735.1 Bacteroidales bacterium
GTTCGCCAATTTTGAGTGGTCAAAAATCGCAAAAATTTTCCCTGTTTTAAATTGACATAAACTGTTGATAAATAAGGACTTACAAATTTGATAATTTATTTTATTTACAGTTTGAGTTAGAAAGACTCCAACATGTCAAACGATTCAGTTCAAAGCGTGAACGAACCCCAAAGTGAATCTCAAAACGATCCGGTATCACAAATCCAATTTGACGATTCACGTGTGAGTGCGACTTACGCCAATTTTTGCCGTGTTACGGGAACGCCGGAAGAGTTAATAATTGATTTCGGATTGAATCCGCAACCAGTCGGTATTCCGTCAACTCCAATTGTAGTAACGGAAAGAATTGTCACCAATTTTTACACTGCCAAACGTATGCTCTTTGCCTTACAAGCCACCATCCAACGCCACGAACAAGTGTTCGGTGTCCTTGAAACCGATATACAAAAAAGAGTGAAAACACAATAATTGTTTGAATTTAAAATCAAAAATTAACGAATTACTTTTTGTAAGAATTGTCATGAAATTAAGATATGTCATCTTATTGTATTGTGATTTAAATATCCACGAAACAAATTAGGAGAAAAAATGAAAAATACTAACAAATCAAAACCCAAAGTATTTATATCTTCCACAATATACGATTTGCGGGACTTGCGTTCGTCCTTGAAATATTGGTTGGAAGAAATTGGTTATGAAGTTCTTTTATCCGATCACAGCGATTTTCCTGTCAATCCCAATGAAAATTCGTATCAAGTTTGTCTTGAAACAATTGATAATTGTGATTATTTCATTCTGTTAATCGGTGATCGAGTAGGTGGTTGGTATGACAAACAGCAGAAAATCAGTATAACTCAACAAGAATATAGACACGCGAACAAAAAATTTGAAAAAGATGGTTCTATCAAAATTGTTTCATTTGTCCGTAAGGAGATTTGTGATATTAGAGAAGACCGAAAGGGACTCGAAAAATATTTGGAAGATATTACATCGTTTTCTAGTTACGATAAAAAGGACATCAGTAACCATTCAAGTAAAATAATTCAGGATGCTGAATTTATATTCAATTTCTTACAAGAAGTTGGTAAAACAGAGGCAATGAAGCAAGCAATTAACAATGGCACTACTTTGCCACAAGGAAACTGGATTTATCAATTTTCAAATTTTCGAGACATTATCACTGCATTGGAAGCAGTATTTAAAATTAAGACTGATATTGCAGAAAAACGTGCCATTTTTAATTTGCGAGAAGAATTAATGAAAAATTTGGAAGTTCTATTGGAACGTATAATTCTTGATAAAAATATTCCTATCAAACCTATAACACATTGGGCGGAACTGGCATACAACAATCGTTCTAAATGTTTGAATGAAAATTCACAAATGCAAATGCAATATATCACACGGTTATTTATGTTTGATATGTTGTTACGATATCGACGACTGCGTAATCAATTTTTGGTTAACATCATTTCAGATGGTATCTTTTTGACTTATGATAATCAACTTCACGCATTTTCAGATTCTGTACTTCACCGAGCATTGATTTTACTTAATGAATCTCTGTATTATTTGATAAACAGAACACAGGTAGAAAATGACCAATTCAAAAAACTGATGGAGGTTGAACAACAAATGCGCAAGGTGTATGATAGAGATACGAAAGTCGAAATAGACAATATACAAATTAGTTTTCCTCTGTCACATTATATTGATTGTGAAAGGGTCATTACTCTTTCTAAATTGATATTAAAATATTTAGAGGGAGACTCCAATGCTCTGGATGACTTTGATACAAAGTTAATATCAAGGGTAATATTCGAAGACGAGGAAGAGAAAATAGCAAAAGAACGATGTACGCGTGAAGATGTTTTAAAATGGCTAACATATAATTGATATAAAATATGCTCTACCAGAATTTTTTTTTTCCAAACAACTGACATATTTGTCCTTGTTTAAAAGACAATTGAGTGGAGTGTTTTAGATTTGTTTGCATTCAACAAAACATTGACTTTGTGCATCTGTTTTATTTTGCAATACCACATTACAGATACCAATTTATTTTTTCCCCGTCTTTACAATCGTTACTTCGTTTGCAATAATATACGATAATAAGTTTTTACCCACGGATTTATCATAATGAAACCTAAAGCCTTCACGCTCATTGATTTACTTGCTATTCTTGCCATTGCTTTACTGATTGTTGGTCTTGTGCTTCCGGCACTTCAGGCATCACGGGAGGAGGTTCGGCGGATAGCGTGTGTGAACCAACTTTAAACGATTGGGAGTTGCGCTCAAGCAGTATCACGATGTTCGTAATGTCTTGCCAAGTCATAAATTCGGTCTCGGTAGTAATGACCGGTATTTCCGCGTTTACGATGTTGTTGACGCGTATCGGTTACGAAAATATTTATAATGAAATTGCCGAAGAAAAATGGCAAGTTCCATGGCGGAAAGAAAAAATTGATACAAAAGGCAAACCAGTTCTTGACGCTGAGAAAAAACAAATGTAAATTGTTTAGAAAAAATATAATATATTCGGATTTAGAAAGTACAGATTCATTTATATTTTACTTTAATTATAACTGAACTTTTGAAAAATGCCATTCTATGCTTTAAATTGTAGTGTTTGATGCATGTGAAATGGGGATATTTTTTTGATTATTGCAACGCAATATTATTTTTTGTTATCGATAATTTTCTCCTTTATAAACGTACAATAGGCATGAATTGTTTAAGCAATTCCGTTGTTCCATGCAACCTAAGGCATCGCCCAGAAATAAAATTACCATCAATAAATCGACCAATGCTTATATTTTAGTGTTTTTTATAAAATTTTAGGTCAGTTATTTTTGGGCAGTCCCTAAGTTGGTTTACTCGAGGTTGTTGTCACGCTAATCCGAGTCTTTCGGATAATTTATCAAAAGACCTTCGGACATGTCCATTTAATGTTACATCCAATTTTGACGTCAACCATGTTACCATGCGTCGAATCAATTCACTCAAAAGCATACGGCACGTTGCCTCGATCATTACTAACTTTTCCGGCACCATTCATTCAGACTTCCGTTATCCAGTTCCCGTACTAAAAGAAGGTACACTAACATAACAATAAATGTGTCGGGTTTGACTCACTCGTTACGAAATTGACAATCTCCCAATCACGGCTCCTGCTTCAGGGCTAGATGAAAGGTACCCGTTTTGTTGTTACCAACAAAAAGTTACGTAAGATCATTGACACAATGTTGATGTCGGCAATTGTTCATAAAAATATCGTTAATAAATTCGGACGTCGCCTTGAGAACAATTGAAGGCGGACTAATTATCCTACCCATCGGATCCCTTTACTTAATAATGTAATTAAAATAATAAAAAATACAAACTAAATTGACCACAATATCGACATATTATACCACATTATACCATTTTGCAAAAGGTCAGTTATAAAAACAAAATCAAATAAGGAATACGACGATGTGGAATGATGTTGAAACGACAGATGACCTTCTGAATTTTGAAACGATTGCGGATACCGTTGTACAAATGATCAAAGATAGAAATGACCAAACCTGTTTCTATTGGCGTTTCCGGCAGTTGGGGAGTTGGAAAATCATCATTAGTAAAAATGATTAGTAATTCGATAGGTAAAATCGACAAAGAAAGTCAGTACCTTTTTATTAGACATTTTCGCTAACCTTTTCAATTCATGCACTTCGCTTAGCGCAACTGATACCCAACGAAGAGCATGATGCGCTAAGCAAAGTGTAATATTTTGTTATTTGAACGGTTTAAGAAAAAGGTTTAGTAAATGATACACGACTATTATAAACTCAAGACAATTATTCATAAAAAATGACAAATTTCCCAAAATTGTATCCCAAAAAATAAACATACGAAATATCCAGATTAAGGAAAGGAGATGGCTATTATGAGTAAAGATAAAATCAATATTTTTATTTCTCACTATGGAGGTGATGAAAAATATATTAATTCTTTCAAAGGAATGATAGGAGACGCGTATGATGTGCGCGATAGTTCAATAGTGGAAACAGACCCGAATAAAGCAAAAGATGAACAATATATAAAATATCAAATACTTGCTCCGAAGATTGATTGGGCTGGTAAAGTTGTTGTTCTTATCGGTCCTAATACACACGAACGTGACTATGTGAATTGGGAAATTGAATATGCTCTAAAACAAAGCAAACAAATTATTGGTGTTTTTTTGCCAGGAGCATCGAGATCTGATATTCCAGAAGGGTTGGACAAATTCGGAGATTATCTGGTAACTTGGGACCATGATAAAATCATATCCGCAATAAACGGCGAAAAAATAAGTTGGGAAAATGCCGACGGTACTCAGCGTCCTTCAATAACAACGCAAAGAGGAGTTTGTTAATATGACAATATATTCGTACAAAATACCGAGAGATTTCGGTTTTGCGCCAAATCCATTTTACTCGGTTTGTACATTAGCAACCTGTAAACCCGGTATCCGTCAGAAAGCAGTAATTGGCGACTGGATTTTAGGATTTGGTTCATCAGCGTGTGGAAGTAAACTCAGCGGTAAAATTATCTACGCTATGAAAGTGGAAAAAAAGATAACATTTGATGAGTATTGGCAAGACACAGAGTATCAAGTCAAGAAACCTGTTATGAATGGCAGTCTGAAACAGAATTACGGTGATAATATTTATCATACTCAAAATGGTGAATGGTTACAGGATGATTCACATCATAGTTTGTCAGATGGTAGTGTGAATAAATATAATTTAGAAAAAGATACTTCTAGTAATAATGTACTAATTTCAAGAACATATTGGTACTTTGGAAAAAAAGCTAGAGCTATACCAGTAAAACTCAAGATTTTGAAACCCAAGTGTAGAAATTACTGCAAGAATGACACGCTTGACACGGAGTTAGAACAGTGGCTTAAAAGTTTACCGGAAAAAGGATTTATCGGAGAACCTGCAAAATTTTCAGAGGAGTTCAAACGTTATGACGGCAAAAGCTAGAAAAAAAAACATTATTAGTCCACTAAAAGTGTTTATTATTTGGCATTCTGGTTTTGCCGATGGTAAGTGGTATGCAGATACTTTGTATAATATCTTTTCACGCGATGAAAAAGACTTTACAGGGCATAGTGTCGATCTACCCATTTATTATCTAACAACACCCCAATGGGATTTTGATAATCTTATTAAAACAACAGGGAAAGTAGCTTTTGTTCTTCTAATTGATTCGAAAATGATTTCTACAGAATGTTGGAAAATATTTGTAAACGATCTTTATATTTTTTGCAACAACAATCCTGATAGAATAATATACCCAGTTACATTTGCGAATATAAAGTCCGCTTGTTTATTAAGCAAAGAATTAGCACAGAAAAATTTTATCAACTTAGAAAATGTGGGGAACTCAAAAAATAAAAGCACTGAATTACAAGAAAAAATCCAGTATCTATCTTTTGAATTGGCACATGAATTGTGTCGTTTCCTTTACAACCGCGAACGTGTTGCAGAAAGTTCAACTCTTAATCAAATACCACCATCAATTAAAGTATTTTTAAGTCATTCGCGAATAGATGGAAAAAATATTGCTGATGCAATCAATACTTATGTATTGTTACAAACATCGTTAAAGACCTTTATTGATGTGAATGACATACCCAAAGGTTCTAATTTTGCACAATCTATCGCAGAAAATATAGGAAGTTCTGCACTTCTCGCTATATGCACTGACAAGTATTCCTCACGAGAATGGTGTCAAAAGGAAGTATTATTAGCAAAGCAAAAAAACTGCCCTATTATCATTCTGGATGCTTTGGAGATTGCTGAAATTAGACGTTTTCCATATAGTTCCAATGTTAAAGTTATTCATTTGGGACACACAAAAGTAAACGATGCTCGTTGTAAGAAAATCATATATGAGCTACTCCTTGAAACATTGAAAGTGAAGTATAATGAATGGTTCCTACGATACAGTGTTAATTTGTATAAAATAGATGAGAGTCAAACAAAAATATTCTGTTACCCACCAGAATTATATACATTGCTAATGAATCTTGGTAATAATGATAAGTTAATCGTATATCCAGAACCGCCCTTGAATGTAAATGAAATTACAATACTAAAAAGGTATTGCAATAACCGTGAGTTTTTGACTACAACTTTTTTGCCTTGTATAAATTGTAATACGAATAATTTATTGGCTAATAAGAATATAGGTTTATCAATATCTGAGACAAATATAATCGGTAATATTGCAAGGACTAATATACATTTAACCACGTTTTATATTGAATTATGCCGATATCTTTTAGCAGCTGACGCTAATCTACTATATACGGGTGATGTTAATTATAATGGTAAAATAAATTTTTTAACAACTTTACAAGAACTCATAAGCAATTATTGTTTTAATCCAGAAAAAGTAAATCGAATAATTATTCATCATTTGCCATCAACAAATATCACGGAAGAGCAAAAGATGGAATTGTTACCATATTTTCAATTTATTGAAGTCGAGACGAATAACATAAAATTAAAAAAAACTGATCAGATAAGAGCCAATTTGACTGCACTTCGTACCCAAGTAAATGTTATTACGGATGCAAGAATCGTTATGGGCGGTAAAACACAAGGTTACTCTGGTAGATGTCCCGGAGTTTTAGAGGAAGCATATATTGCTTTGTCAACAAATAAGCCGATTTATGTGCTAGGTGCATATGGTGGTGTAGCAGAGTTAGTAATGAAGTACTTAGCTGGAGAAAATTTAACAGATGTTATTGACGAGGAAATTGCCTCCTATTTTAATTCGATTGGATTTGGGAATCTACACAATGGACTAAGCAAAAAAGAAAACATAGAGTTAAGTTCCTGTGAAGATATCCATCGGAGCATAGCTCTTATTTTGCAAGGATTGAAAAAAATTGCTACAGAGAAAAAAATGTAATAACTATTGGCCAAATGTAAGGGTTCGTAGGATACTTTTTTGAAGAATAATCATTATGATCTGTACTTTCCAAAAAATTGTGGTAAAATATTTTACTCAAACAGTAAATAACAGATACACAAAAATCAAAAAATAGATTATTTTTTCGGGATTTCTTGATGTGTTACCCGATTTGAGTGGTCAAAAATTGCAAAAAAAATTTCCCCTGTTTTAAATTGACATAACCTATTAGTAAATAAGAACTTACGAATTTAATAATTTATTTTATTTACAGTTTGAGTATTTTAGTCAAAGGCTTTTATTTTAAGTATTTCTCAAAATTATCGATGATTTAAATGCATCTTTGCTCAAAAAGTAGAAGTCATAAAAAATAGAGATTGTTTTAAAATACCTTAAATTTAAGCATATTGACCTTGTTAATTTTTTGGAAAGTACAGTTATGATAAAAGTAAGGGAAAAAGCATTCAAACACTATTTCTATTTTATGGAGCAACGTATGAATATATTTTGGGCAAGGTATAATAATGAAGAATATCCTTGGACAGATGACCCTATATTATTGCGACATAAATTTACTAATGTATATCGTTCTTGTGATAGAGCAAGTCAATATCTAATTCAGAAAGTTATCTATGGACAGAATGCCAAAAATTTTTCAGAAGAAGATACACTTTTGCGTATTCTTTTATTCAAAATATTCAATAAAATAGATACTTGGGAATATTTGGAGTCTAATTTAGGAGAAATTTCTTTGAAAAATTTTGATGTTGATTGTATGTCGCGGTTATTGTCTAATAGAATTACATATAGACCTATTTTTAGTGCAGCCTATTTGATGACGGGAAGTCATAATGATTACACACAATATCCATCTAAACATGAACGATGGTTACAAATGGTGAATCGAAAATTTATAAAGGAAAAACTTTTCAGTAAAATAATAAAGTCGAAATCATTAGAAGAAATATTTATAATACTATTAAGTTGTCCTTTTATAGGTAATTTTTTAGCATACCAATATGTTATTGATTTTAATTATTCAGAAATTATTAACTTTGACGAAAATAGTTTTGTAAAAGCAGGAATAGGTGCTATTCGTGGTCTAAGAAAATGTTTTGAAGATTCGGGAGGATCTAGTGACGAAGATTTGATTCGTTATACTCATAATAATATTGAAAAATATAGAGTATTATATGATTATTCTGATTTCAAAAATCTATTTGGTCGTGAACCTACATTAATAGATTTACAAAATTGTTTTTGTGAAACAGATAAATATTTGAGAGTTAAAATGCCCGAATTGAGGGTTGACAATATTCGAATTAAACAAATATACAGACAGAATAACGATAATATTAATTATTTCTTTCCTCCTAAATGGGGAATTAATAACAAAATAAAAAACAAATGTGTGTAGTCGAATACGAAGGAATTAACTCTTTTCTTGTGGGAATGTCTAAAATTCTACTGGAACATGGGGTTAAACGGAATACAAGAGGGACTATATGTTGGGAACTTCCTGTCCCCGTAATGATAAAGATAAAAAATCCCTTATCAAGATGGATAACAATTTCTGAACGACAATGGAATATATTTTTGCCTTATGCCGAATCTCTTTGGCTGGCATTGGGTAGAAATGACCTGGAATTTATAAAATACTACTTACCGAAAATGATTGATTTTTCTGATGATGGGCTGTTTCTAAGAGGTGGATATGGACCTAGATTAAGATATTATAATGGGAATGCCAATGACTATAAAAAGACTTGGGGTAGTAATAATAAAGTTATTTTTGGAAACAAAGAAATAGACCAATTCTATTATATTACCGAAAGTTTCAAAAGAGATTCATATACTCGACAAGCAGTTATTACGATTGGAGACACACCGAAAGATTGTTTTAATATTGATGGAACAATAAAACGAACAAAAGACTTTCCATGTACTTGTAGTTTACAATTTATACGAAATAGTGTAACAAATAAATTGGATTTAACGGTTTATCTCAGATCAAATGATTTCGTATGGAGATCTACTGCCATCAATATTTTCAATTATACTTTTATACAAGAATATATGGCAAAAATACTAAATTTAGAAATTGGGAATTATTATCACATAGCTAATAATTTGCATTATTATGAATATCATAGAGGTTTAATAGAGAAAATAGCACAGATACAAGTGTATAAAGATGATTATTATGTTTACAATAAATCATTTACAAGTTTGAAGGAGTTTGATAAAATTTTGGCTCGTTTTGCAATCTGGGAAGAAAAAATTAGAGTGATGAAATTGAATAAATTAGAAGATTTTAACGATGATTTTTTCAATGATTGGGCAAAAGTATTATTTTTTAAAATCAATAAAACACAGCCAATCATGTTTAACAATCCTATTTTAAATCAAATAATAAATTTGAATCATAAATAAATGAATACTGTTAAAGATATTACTAAAATAGAGCTAAATAATGACAGTTTGAAGAATAATGTCTTTAAACAAATCGCAGACTCTAATGAGAATGAATTTGTATTTGTAAGTAAAGAAAGTAAACAAAGTATAAAAAAATATATTGATACTAAAAATCTCGATATATCTTTAGCGAAAGAAGTTTGGAAAAATTTATTAATAGATTCTATTTCTATGCTTAAAATCAACGATTCAAGGGAAAGATTGTATGGAGATTCTATAAATCATACAAAAGAATTATTAGAAAATTTCAGTCACATTAGAAAAACAAGTTCATATGGAATAGATGAAATAGATAAATATTTTAATGATTTTATTGATTTTGAAGCTGTATTATATGGTATGAATAAACAGTATCGAGATCATATTAATCATGTATTACAAGTATGGGCAATTGGTATCGGATTGATAGATCATGCAAAATTTAAATTGAACGACAATTTTGAATTAGATATTAACACAAATTTTCATTTTGAAATAAAAGATGACGAAACAAATAAAGATAAAAAAATTTCAAAAATTGAATTCTTCGCAATGTGGACTATAATTGCATTGTGTCATGATTTAGGATATCCAATAGAAAAGGCATCTCAGATTAACAAACAGACCAAAAAAATTATAACGTATTTTGGTAATATGCAGTTTACGGAATTAGACTATAGTTTTAGCATATTTAATACATTTCTGGTTGAAAAATTCTTGAATATTATTTCTTCTAAAGTTACACCTGTACTTGATGGCAAAAGTGAAAATTTGAAAACAAACCAAGAATGTATGTATCAAACATCTATACAAACAAAATATAGAGATAAATTATCTAAATCTTTGGAAGATTATAAGCATGGAGCGGTGGTTGCTCAATTCGGGCGCGCGGATAGCGGTGGACTGGAAAAATTGGACAGTTGAATAAGGTTAAAAATATTAAGAATTTTTTTATTATTTTGGAGATTATTATGTCCTGCAAGCAAGTTAGTTAGCTTAGTTCCTGTTGATTTTACGTTTTTGAATAAACGCTACACATTTAATCGTTTTAACTTATGTAATAGCAAGATGTTATGGCATTTGAAAATATTTTTGAACAAAAACAAAAGAGTATCTTGGACTCTTAAAATGTGTTTTTTAAATTTTGTACAGATGATTTTGAGAATTTAAGCCCTGTTTAATGTAGCAATATATAAAAACATGTGTTACTCTTTATCAGGAGTGATTCTGTAGACCTTCGTTTCCTGCGGAAATGACAGGACATCAGTAATTTTCATGCCGAAATAATTGCTACAAAATAATAAATTGCGACCACCATAAAATCAACAGGAACTAGTTATTCAGCCTCCTTTAAGTCTAAAGTAGTTCTTGTGTCGTGTGCGTCATGATCAAACACTTTCAGAACTTGCTGCAAATTTCAATGCCCCCCTGTGCGTTTGTCCGAGAGATTTGAAATGACTTAGGGATTGTGCGCAAATAAAGTATCCAAAAGTGGGATTGATTTTTTTTCTGCTAATCACTAGAATACGACCATGGAGGTCAGTATAATAACAACAATTCGCGAACGTTACCAGAGCATTTTTCCCTATTTGGATGAGCGTGAGCGCAGGATGTGGGTTGCTATTGAGGCGCGTACCCTTGGACGTGGCGGTATCAGTGTCCTTCACCAAGCGACCAAGATGAGCCGCAAAACAATACGTCTTGCGATTCATGAACTGGATTGTCCGTGCGATTTGCTGCGCTTGTCCGAGAGATTTGAAAAGCCTTGATATTTTCAGTACGATAATAGAATGGAGGACAATTTTTTGAAAATGCTACAAAAAAACGAGATGAATTGTCGTTTTAATAATGTAAAAAACGACAAAATTGTTCAAAAATCGAACAATGCGCGTACTGTGACTGTAGATTGATCAT
>JAIROC010000401.1 GCA_031257735.1 Bacteroidales bacterium
TATTCATAATATCGCTGTCAAAGCGGTAGATAATAACGGTCTGGAAAATATTGAGATTATCAAGTTGAAAGTAAACGGAGCGCTGGAAATACAGTAACTTTTGAAAGAATAAGCAATAAATAAATCGAACAAAAAAAATAAAAAGTATATGTCAATGAAAAGTATTTTCTTTATGCTGTTGTTATTGTTTGGGAGTTATATTCATGCCCAAACGCGTACCGATTCCATTCATGTAGTAAACTATGATATACATTTATCTGTTGTTGACTTTGAAAGTGAAACAATAGATGGATATGTAGATATGCATGTTTTGATAAAAATGAATAACCTTCCTTATATTGACTTGGATCTTGCAAGTACGCTTTCGGTTGATAGTGTCTTATTGGATAATGTTTTTGACGCTTCCTTTACACATCAGGAAAATTTGCTTCGGATCATGCTGACACATACATATTCAGAACAGGATACAATTGCTTTACGGGTTTATTACAGAGGATTTCCTGAGAATGATCGTCAGTGGGGTGGATTTTTTTTCAAAGGAGAATATGCCTATACCATAAATTGTTCGTTTGAAAAAATTCCCCATAATTATGGACGTGCATGGTATCCCTGTATAGATATGTTTACGGATAAATCTATATATAGCTTTAATATACGTACACAAAACAATAAAAAAGCCATCTGTAATGGATTATTAATTGATTCTTTGTCATTGGGCGATAATACAATTATATGGAAATGGAAATTAAAAGATCCCATTCCGACCTATCTGGCTGCTTTCGCGGTTGGAAATTACGAAGTATATAAGGATACTTTTCAGAGCATCGCAGGAAATAATATTCCGATTGAAATATATGCACCGCCTTCTTATATTGACAATGTAGCTGCATCATTTGTCAATTTAAAGACAATCGCACAGGATTATGAACGGCGGTTTGTGCCTTATCCCAGAGAACGTATCGGCTATGTGTTAGTTGGCTTACCGGGCGGCGCCATGGAACATTCTACTAATATCGCCTATCCATTTAATTACGTAAATGGAACACTGTTGTATGAAAGTGTTTATGCGCATGAACTCTCTCATGAATGGTTTGGAAATTTGATTACCTGTGAAAAAGCAGAAGAAATGTGGATAAATGAAGGCTTTGCTACTTACTGCGCCTTATTGATTAACGAGATATTGTATCGCGATGAAGACCCTGATGTAGATGGATATAAAACAGCTATCCGAGACTTGCACCGTAGCGTATTGACAGAAACACATCTTAATGACAGAGCATATTATGCGCTCAATAATGTTCCTTTGGAAGTAACATACGGCTCTACTACATACAATAAAGGCGGACTTGTTATTCACACATTGAGAAATTATCTTGGGGATACGCTTTTTTTCAGAGGAGTACGGTCTGTTCTTACGGATTATGCTTTTAAAAATATTCATTCCAAAGCATTTTTCGATCATTTATCACAGGCTACAAATGTAGATTTGACCGATTTTTATGAAGCCTATATCAATCAACCGGGATTTTTTCATTTTTCGATAGACTCCATTTGTAAATTGACAGGGATAAATCAATACAAAGTGTATGTTCGTCAGCGGAAACATTTTGCAACAAATTTTGCTAACAGCAATCGGATTGATTTAACTTTTTTTGATCACAAGGGGAATAGTTTTACAAAAGAAAACTTCCAATTTTCTGGCGAATATGGGGAAGAAAATATCAGTATTCCCTTTGAACCTGATTTTGGAATAGTGGATTTCTATGAAAAACTGTCGGATGCTGTCCTGGATTATAATCTCTATCTGACAGAACAGAAAAATATTGACTGTGAACTTGCATTGATAAGGGTTATAGTTACCGATATTAAGGATACTTCCTTTATGCGAATAGAATATAATATGGTAAAACCTGATGACCCAAAAACAAACAATCCACTTATTTACCGTATATCAGACAATCATTATTGGCGAGTGGAATATACAGGTAATTTTGCGGCAGAATTACTTTTTGTATATAATTCTATGTATTCGTCTTCTATTGATTATCAACTGATGCATGGCTATGAAATAAATAATTTGAAATTACTTTACAGAAGAAATCCAACGGAAGATTGGCGTGCAATATCCTGTACACGTCAGAGTACTGCTGCTGGAAAAGGATATTTTAAAACATCTTTATTGCCCGGTGAATATACTTTGGCAGTAGGTGATCCCAAATTAGCTGTAAATAAATATGAAGAAAGTGATATTCTTGTATATCCAAATCCAACTTCGGAAATAATTAATCTTTTTATTCCCGATAAACAGATTACTCACTTTTCTATGCTGGATATGCAAGGAAAAATAATACTCACACGCAAAGTAGATTCGGAATTGATGCAAATAAATATGAATGCTTATGCATCGGAAGCATATACTTTCCGCTTCTACAAAAATAAAAAACAAATAAACAAGACAATAAAAGTAATTAAATAATTCAAACAAATAAACAGACCATGACATTTACAGTGAAAGAAATTGCGGACGTTATTGGAGGGATTGTAGATGGTAATCCTGATGCAGTCATCACTAAATTTTCAAAAATTGAAGAAGGAGAAGAGGGCGGTTTGTCTTTTTTATCCAATGTAAAATACACTCCTCATATATACACCACAAAAGCTACTGCAGTATTGGTAAGCACAGATTTTGTTCCGACAAATCCTGTCCATGCAACCCTTATCCGTATAGAAGAACCTTATGTGGCATTTGCCAAACTGATGGCATTTTATAATCAGAAGAAAAACAAAACAGGTATTTCGAAACATGCCGCTATTGCCGAAAATACAGTATGGGGAAAAGATATATATATTGGAGATTTTGTTTCTATTGCTGAAGATGTTGTATTGGGGGACAATGTAAAAATATATCCTCATTGTTATATAGGCGAAGGAGTGAGAATTGGCAATAATACGGTATTAAATCCGGGGGTGAAAATTCATCATGGATGTGTTATCGGAAATGACTGTACAATTCATGCAGGAGCTATCATAGGCGCTGATGGATTTGGTTTTGCTCCGCAAAAAGATAATCAATACCTCAAAATACCTCAACTTGGTAATGTCGTTATCGAAGACAATGTGGATATTGGCGCTCAAACCTGTATTGACCGTTCTACTTTAGGGTCTACTATCATACGCAAAGGAGTAAAGTTATGCAATTTTATTCAGATTGCTCACAATTGCGAAATTGGAGAAAATACAGTTATGGCTGCGCAATGCGGAGTTTCAGGGTCTACAAAGATTGGAAAGAATTGTGTTTTTGGAGGACAGGTAGGCGTAAATTGGCATCTCACTGTAGGGAATAATGTACAGGTGGGCGCGCAAAGCGCTATCAGTAATAATGTCAAAGAAAATGCAACCCTGTTGGGAACTCCAGCTTTTAAGGCTTCTGACTGTATTAAGTCTTATGCTATTTTTAAGTTTCTTCCCCGTTATGTTGCCCGCATCGAAGAATTGGAAACAAAACTGAAGGAGTTAGAGAAATCGAAAGAGTAAACAGGACAACATGAACAATATATTCAATTTGGAAAATATTCCTTTCTCGTTAAATGAAGAAGTTACAAACATTCTTGCATCATCAGGAAATATTAGAATAGAGAGAATTGTTTCTTTTGGGCAAACTACCCGTGAAAATGAATGGTATGACCAAAACCAAGATGAATTTGTCTTATTATTACAGGGAAAAGCTCGGATCGGATTTGATAATGGAGAAGAAAAATATCTTTCCAAAGGTAACTTTCTGATAATTCCTGCTCATACACGACATCGGGTCAATTATACTTCTGTCAAACCGATTTGCATTTGGCTTACTGTGTTTTTTGATAAAAACGAATAGATGAACTTTAGAGAATTATTTTACCGTCATATTGCGCAAACCTCTTCTGAACCTTTGGCTATTGAAATAGAAAAAGCAGAAGGTATTTATTTATATTCTCCTGACGGAAAATCATATATGGATATGATTTCGGGTATTTCTGTCAGCAATGTTGGACATTGTCATCCCAAAGTAGTGAAGGCAATACAAGAGCAGCTAACAAAATACATGCACATTTTAGTTTATGGGGAAATGATACAAAGTCCGCAGGTATTGTTAGCGCAACGGTTAGCAAGTCTTCTCCCCGATAATTTAAGCGCTGTTTATTTTGTTAATTCGGGAACAGAAGCCATTGAAGGAGCCATAAAGTTAGCAAAACGTTTCACCGGACGAACGGAAATTATTTCCTGTTTCAATGCCTATCACGGTAGTACGCATGGTGCGATGAGCCTGATGGGAAATGATAACTATACACGTGCTTTTCGTCCTTTACTTCCGAATTGCAATCGTATCCGATTTGGTAATCTTGACGATATTGAACAAATAACCAATGCTACCGCTGCTTTTGTAGTGGAAGTTGTACAGGGGGAAGCTGGTGTGAGGTTTGCCGATAATACTTATTGGCAACAGCTCAGAAAACATTGTAATCAAACGGGAACACTATTGATTTTGGATGAAATACAAACGGGTTTTGGTAGAACGGGTACTTTATTTGCTTTTGAACAAACAGGGATTAATCCTGATATTTTGGTTCTTGCCAAAGCAATGGGGGGTGGTATGCCGATTGGGGCTTTTATTTCTTCTAATGAAATCATGCACGTCTTGACATACAATCCTGTTTTGGGACACATGACAACCTTTGGTGGACATCCTGTGTGTTGTGCTGCTGCGCTTGCTTCTCTTGATATTATAGAGGGCGAACATCTCTATAAAACTGTCGATAATAAAGCCAAATTATTCAAATCTTTATTAAAGAACTTGCCCTACTTAAAAGAATTTCGACAACAGGGTTTAATGATGGCATTAGAATGGGAAGATACTCAACTGAACTTTAATATCATTCAACATTGCATAGAACAAGGCGTATTGACGGATTGGTTTCTATTTTGTGATACTGCCATGCGTATTGCTCCGCCATTAATTATCTCGGAAAAAGAAATTAAACAGGTTTGTAACCTTATTTACAACGTAATAACTTCATTAGTTGAACAGAGTTATGAGTTATGAGTTATGGGTTATGAGTTATTTTAGTTTGCGTCAGCCTAACTCATAATTAGTGTCTGTCCGAAAACGCATAAATTCATTTCTTCAATGTATAATTGTAATCAGAGAATAACGGTAAAGGGCTGAAAGCCCGCAATCAATAGCACAGGGCAACGCCCTGTGT
>JAIROC010000454.1 GCA_031257735.1 Bacteroidales bacterium
GCGGCGGAACGGAGGGTTTTGGGTTTACCCAAACCGAACCCCCCATTAGAGCGCCCCTTCCCCCCCGAGTTGATAGGATACCTTATTGGGGGGGTGCCTGGGGATAGGGGGGTTCGGGGGGGAAGGGGGCGGCGGGGGGGTGAGGGAAACCCGGAGTGGAGCCGCCGGAGTACGGCTGGGCATGAAGGTTGAGCGGCCCTGGGCGGGCGTACTACGAGGAGTTCCCACGGTGCCTAGCGGTTACGGAAAAAATGTAACGGTATGCCAAGGGCGGGGTGCCGGGGTTTTTTGCGCCGTTGTGCAAACTGATTTTGTATAGCCGATAATTGCGGGGCTAAAAAGGCCGGTGTAACTGTTTGGGGAAAATGCTGAAAACACGGGCGGTGGGTACGCCGCTGTTTTTTTTGTTCTGGTGGAAACAGCAGGGGAAGGGGGCGTGAAGGATTAGCCCCCTTCCCCTGGCCCCGACCGGCAGGACGCCGGGCGGGGTTGGGGGTAATGCCCTGGGGATGATGGCCGTGTTTTCCTGTGGCGGTGGATGTAACTCAATGGCGGGGCCGGGCTTTTTTGTCCCGGTTTTGCGGGTGGCCTTTTACCCTGCGGGTAAGTGCGGCGCAAAAAAGGGCGGCGTGAATGGGTTGGGGAAATTACGGATTTTGGGCTGTATTTCGAAAATTTTGCTCTAAATGGCTCAAATATGCCTTGAAATAGGTATTTTATGTATATTTCTGGCTGAATAGTTACAAATTCAAGGAAAAACTTTAAATATCCCACTATGCGGAGGGGATTCATTATTGAATTAAACGAAATTGGCTATTGACAGATTGAAAAAACTAATGATAACGTACTCTAAGAGGTAAGTTATGATCACAAAGATATATGTAGATGGTTTTAGATCCTTAAAGAAATTTTCATTGCAACTAACACCTGGTTTAAATATCTTGGTAGGGCCCAATGGTAGTGGCAAAACAAATATAATATCTTTTTTTGAATTTTTATCAAATATTGTTAGTTTCGGTGCATCCGAAGCCATAAATAAATTGGGAGGTGCTGGATCTGTGTTTAGTAAATGTGATGATACAATAAATGAATTTCAACATCAAATTACTGTTGAAGTTACTGGTTCATCACAAGAGACTAATAAGAAGTACATTAATTATTTATATCAATTTAAGCTTGATGCTTCGGTTGATTTTAATAATATAGTATTCTCGGAACAAATAATAAAGATACTGATTGGTGATGTATTTTCATCAGATTTCCCTGATAATAACAAATCATTTATCCTTGAAAAATATATAACAACAAATAAGTCGTCTTATAATATCAAAAACCATGATAAAAAATATGTTAATTCTCCATTTCTAAACAGCCTCTTTAGAGAAAATAAGAAACTGAAAACTGAAGATATTATGAAATATTTCTTGGAAGATATATTAGATGATGAATATTCATTGGTTATGGCTATTAGTTATATTTTTAATGATAAAAATTTAATATATGAAGATCTCCGCTCTGGGCAGGTGTTTAATTTCATTCCTTCAAAAATAAAAATTCCCGAGGATACATCAAGTAATATCGGAATACAGAAAGATGGTTCTGGATTAGCTGCCACTCTTTATGCTATTCAAAAAAACGAAGGGAAAAAGAATAAAGAAAAAGGACTTCGAAGACGTTTTTTTATTAGAAGCAGACAATTGGAATTCGATATTCAACATGTGAATATTAACGATATAATTAAATATGTGCATACCGCTAATCAATCCATAAAAAATATTAATGTTGATAATGATAGGTTTGAAAACTTATTGAAGATAAAATTTTCAATAGAAGAAAATGGAAAACAAATTACTTTGCCAATATCTTCCATGTCTGATGGAACTATCAAATGGCTCTCTTTCATTACGTCAATTTTAACCTCGCCGACTGTTTTTTCAATAGAGGAGCCAGAGAATTATTTACATCCATTGATGCAAAGCGAAATAATAAATTTTATGCGAAATTCTATAGAAAACAAAAGGTCATTGAGTACTATCATAATGTCTACTCATAGTGAAACAATTCTAAATCAAGCTAATCCAGAGGAAATAATTATTACGGAATTTCTTAATGGAAATACAATTGCAAAAAGATGTTCAAATGCAAAAGAAATATCTGATGAAATAAGAAATACTGGATTTGGAGTAGGATACTATTATATTTCTGGGAGTCTTGAGCATGAATAATCCAGCATTTATTGTTGATGGATACACTGAGAAAAGAATTATTAATTACTTTTGTCCCGGGCAACCTGTGCGATTATTAAATTGTAATGGAAAAGATGTGAGAATAGAGGCCGCCGCAAAAAGAATCGCAACATTAATAAGATTAATGAAAAATAATTACCCAATAATAATTATCTTTGATAAAGAAAAAAGAAATAATGAATTTGAGGAAATTGCAAATAAGTTGTTGTTATGTATTAATGCAAATGATATTCAAAAAGTTGAAATATTAATAGGGATACCAGATATTATGATAGAAAATTGGATATTAGCTGATATTCAATCTATAAATTCATACTATTCTGTAAATATTGCTCAAGAAAATTTTGAAGGAATAAATGGGAAGTCGAAAATACGGCAAATAATAAAACCAAGGTATTATAGCGAGGCAGAAGATGGGCCAGAATTAATAAAAAAATGTTTTATAAAGAATATCTATAATAATAGTGCGAGTTTCAAATATTTTTATGAAAAAATAAAAGTGCTAAATTGTGAAAAATTAATTATACAATAGCTAATTTTATCTAACAGACTGGTACCCGCATTGGAGGCCTGTCCATCATCCTCCGTTTATCCAGGTTGTTCTGTTCACACAGCTCCTTTCGACACATTTCAGTCTACCGTAAATCCGTTGTTTGCTTTATGAGCGGACTAGAACATCGAATACTCTCGAAGTAATTACACAAACGACTATTATGTTATCAAATATGACATCAATTTTTGTGAACAAGTATGATATGTAAAGAGCAATAGAGAACAAATAAGGCTTGACTAAATCCTTATAATATAAGAAGATAGAGTAAATAAGGCATACCAGAGAGCAGGTATGAGTAGGGGCGGCGAACTTCATATACAGCCGGAACGTTATGTGCAATTTTTTTCTAAAGAATGCGCCGCATCCTTGCGGCGCATGAAGAAATAAGATACAATGGCTTTATGAAAAAGACAAATTTAAAACAATATTTGCATTGTTTGATCCTATTATTTATCGGCATTGTTTTATCCTTTTCAATGGGCTTGTCAAGGTGGATTGGATTCTTTTTTGTATTTATACCCATTGGTTTAAGCATTTCTATAGGTTTATTTATTGACCAATACCATAAAAATTTAAAACTTGGAAGGAAAATAAGCCTTACATTAGTAGCATTAGATCTATTGGTCTTTCTTGGAATAATGCAGCATGAAAATTTACAGATAGAGGAAACGGTATTTTATTTTGCGTATTTTATAAATACCGGTATATTTACTCGTGTTTTAATACATTATGCAATCGCCAAAATATTCGGGCCGCTTATCTGGGGAAGGGGTTATTGTGGCTGGGGATGTTATACGGCGGCATTACTTGAGTGGCTCCCAATAAATGAAAATAAAATAATTCCGAAGAAAATTACTTATATACGAATTCCTGTTTTGATAATATCATTATTAATTCCCTTTATATTTATTCAAAGCGGATATGATTATTATAATAGTCATATATATTCACCTGTCCCTGGTTTTCCGTTACAAAATTATAAAATCGGACAATTTATTTGGTTTCTTGTGGGGAATATAATGTATTATATTATTGGAATAATATTGGCAATAGTATTTAAGAAAAGACGTGCATTTTGTAAAATATGGTGTCCTGTCTCATTGATAATGAAATTACAAACACGCATTTCATTAATAAAAATGAAACCGAGTGGGAATAAATGTATAGAATGTGGGAAGTGTAATAATGAATGTCCTATGGATATTGATGTAAAAGAATATATAAGAAATAGGCATAAGATAATATCATCAGAATGTATATTATGTGGAAATTGTGTAAGAAATTGTCCTGTAAAGGCTATAGTGTAAAATACCGGTTCGCCGTCCATGGCGAACCGGCAAGAAAAAAACTGCACATAACAGGTCTGTATGCGCTTCGCCGCCAGTAGGCGGCTCGGCCTCCACAACGGCTAGGTCATTCCGCTACGCTCCATTCCCACGCCGTTGTTCCGGCACAGTTTGTCGGCCCTGGAA
>JAIROC010000456.1 GCA_031257735.1 Bacteroidales bacterium
ATTGGCAGATGAAGTTTTCCTTCGAGAAATTCGAGCCGAAGTTTTGTCTTCGTTCTTAAATGTTTTAGAAATTTATCTCAATTCGAACATCACACTGGAAATCTTAGGGCTTTTCAAATCTTGTAGGTCAGAGTACTGCTATTGTATATTAATCTTTTTGGACAAAGATGTTTAAAAAATCGTTTGGGTCTGGTTTTTCATTATTCATTGTTGCATCAAGAAACTTCTTAATTACCTTTCCATTGGCTTCGCGTCGAGCATCTCCTTTGTGATATTCTGCTACATCAGGATCGTCCCATAATATATCCCCCGGAACATCTTTTAGTTGGTTAAAAAGAAAACCAGCTTTTTCACATTTTTCTGTTGTGTCTGGAATGTTGTCTTTGGGGACTGTCCATAAAAAACGTTCCGGTGTAATCTCTTCAATTGTTCCTTCTACTTTACCAGATCGTACACAATCAATAAGTGGTGTTCCATCAAATGGAAAATATGCCTGCACCTTACAGAGGATATTCAGTTGATAAACATCCCGAATTACTCCACGTAAATAGACTTTTTCATTTAACCCTGTTCCCCATCTACAAAAACGTAAACCTTTTTCAGCAGAATTGTCTGGAGAGTTTAGTAAAAAATATTTGTAATAATCACCAGCAACAATTCCAAGTGAAAAAAAATAAGGCGATACGTCGTATGGTATTTCAAAATAAACACTATAACAAGAGTGTAACAGAGATGATAATTTCAATAACAATTGCTTGGATTCATTAATAGGTAGGTTAATATTCTCATCGGCAAAAGTTAGAAGAGCGCGATCTTTATCAACGCTACAGTAGATTATATAATCATCTTTCCACCCTCCCTCCCAAAATTGAAACGCTGAAACAATTGAAAACTGCTCCAGATCAAATTTCTGTTGAAAGTGATTGAGGGAATATTTGGAGACTCGAGATTTACGCCCATTTTTAAACATCAACGATAATCTATCAAATGTTAAACCGTAATCACTAGCAATAAGATTTGATTCTGATAAAAAATTTTCAATGTTTTCTTTTAAGAATTTATTTCCATAAAAACAGAGTGTTTGCGTATTCCTTTGACGTATCTCCGTCCATTTGTTTGTGATATTGCTCATTTTATAATTATATTACAAGTAATATGTTTGTCATTATTGGTCGAGTGCAAGCGAACTTAGCGCACTCGACCCATTATTTATTTAAAATAAAAACTTATAAACATTTTCCAGATCATACAGGGGCTTCAACAATTCCCTTTTAGCCACTCAATTGATATATTCCATTATCAATATAAAAGTTTGATGAATATGTGTTTTCGAATAGCATAATTGTACTTTAAATTTCTGTTTCTATATTAATGTTATATGGCAAAATCAAAGTTGGTATCCTTTCAAAAAACCAAAACTAAAGAGTGATAAGTTATATCATTTGGGCAAATTAAAGTATATTTTTATTACTCAATAGGTATAGAAGGGGGTTGTCCGGGGAGCAAGATATCAATCCCCCCTCTTTGTTCTATCGGAATTTCATTATAGATGGTTTCTAGTTTTGTGCGTAATACTTCCACTGTATCCGTATTAGATTTCACTTCAAATAAATACACTTTTCCTTCTTTTGAAATTGCAACAACATCTGGTATTAACCGTAGAAAAGCCTG
The DNA here is from genome assembly GCA_031257735.1 of Bacteroidales bacterium. Classification (GTDB taxonomy): domain Bacteria; phylum Bacteroidota; class Bacteroidia; order Bacteroidales; family WCHB1-69; genus JAIROC01. The sequence goes on from JAIROC010000456.1 coordinate 1,672, forward strand.
ATTTTCAGGAAGAGTTTCCCCATTCAACCAAGTTGTACGTCCTTCATCCAGTAAAGCAGTTCTTACGCTTCTACCCTTGAATATCGTAGCAATTTTTTCTGTTTGGGCAAGCCAAATTGCTGTGGAATCTATTGTTGCTGCGTGTCCTTCTGTTGTTGAAGAATATCTTGATTGACCATAAATCATAACTTCAAACCCATTCCGATCAAAAAAACTTACTTTCGGCATGGTAGGTCTCAAAAGCATTGAGGCATAAATGCCCGTGTCATTTAAGACTGGAGTGAAATCAAGAGTTCTTCGTGCCTGACTCCAGAAGAATATCATATTCAACAGCGTGTAAACAGAAGCGGTCGTATATTGTGTAATTGTAGGATTAGGTTGTGACGAAATGTATCTCCATATTTGTATTGTATCAATAATTCCCAATGTAGCTACGGTAAGTCCAACTGGTGGAAATAATGCTATGAGAGGCAATAAAACCGCCCCAGACTCGGCGGCAGCAAGAGTACCATGATACCAGGCATTACCCACTGCAAGATTACGAATTATATTTACACCTACACCAATAATAGCACCTGTTGCTGCTACTTTGCCAACGTTAACGGCAATACTAATTGCCATTCCAACAGTCATATTACCACTTGGATCAATCCCATTGACCGGATCAGCATGAGTGTATAGATATTTATGTAACGATTGCGGATCAGTGAGATTCCCAAAGAACGGATCGAGTCTATTGAATCGACCAGTTGCCGGATCATAATATCGTTGCCGTAAATACTGTTGACCGATTTTTGAATCAAATTGTTCGCCGCTGTACAGGAATTCAGTTAGCGCAACAGATGGGTCAAAGCCGATGGCGTTACCGTAAGCATCGAATGCATAGAGTTCAAGGATTGCGCCAGCGAAATCAGTTAAGAC
>JAIROC010000501.1 GCA_031257735.1 Bacteroidales bacterium
AATACAGAAAAAATTTTTAATTGCTTTTCTATAACTCATTCTAAGAAATGTATTCTGTTATTTTCATAGACTAACGCATCTTGCTAAAAATTATTACACCTCTATAATTAGTGTCTGTCTATAAAGTATTTTCGCAACAATCAATGCCGTCATTACGAGGAGCGCAGCGACGTGGTAATCCCTAACAATCAGTGCGTTCTTTGGTTATGGATTAGCTCCGCTGCTCTTACGGGTGCTTCGCTGCGCTCGCAATGACGTGCTGTTGGATAAGGATTGCTTCATTATCCAAGAATACGCTGACTATATAGACAGACACTAATTAGTGTCTGTCTATATAGTCGACATAATGCCGTCATTGAACCGTTCATTCTGTTCATTCTCATGCGTCAGCCTAACTCATAACTCATAATTCATAATTCATAACTCATAACTCAACTGATAATTTTTTTGTATCTTTGTCCGCTCATATCAAAAGGATAAAAATGAATTACCTTAGCGTAGAAAATGTAAGCAAGTATTATGGTGATAAACTTCTATTTGAAAGTATTAGCTTTGGAATAGACAAAGGTCAAAAAGTAGCGCTTATTGCCAAAAATGGAACAGGAAAAACATCCCTGTTGAACATCATAAATGGATTTGATACTCCTGATAATGGAACTGTTACCATGCGTGGAAATATCAGGACAGGTTATTTACCTCAAATATTCGATACAAACGAAAATGTTTCCGTATTGGATGCCATATTTGACACCGATACTCAAGTTACAAAAGCTATTAAGGAATATGAAACAGCATTTTCTTTGTTTAACGAAAATCCAACACAGGAAAATCGTTTTCGTATGGAAACTTCTATTGTTACCATGGACAATTTACAGGCTTGGGATTTTGAAAGTAAGGCGAAAGAGATGTTGACAAAATTTGATATTCCCGATATACTAAAAAATATCCGTGAATTATCCGGTGGACAACGTAAAAAAGTAGCTTTGGTAAAAGTATTGTTGGCAAATACGGACTTCTTAATTTTGGATGAACCGACCAATCATTTGGATATAGAAATGATAGAATGGCTAGAAATCTATCTTGCCATGGCTAATATTACTTTGTTGATGGTTACGCATGACAGGTTTTTTCTTGATAAAGTTTGCAATGAAATCATGGAACTTGAAAACGGTAATCTTTATCGTTATAAAGGAAAATATGATTATTATTTAGAGAAAAAAGAAGAACGTATTGCCAATACGCTTGCCGAAATAAACAAAGCCAAAAGTATATACCGTACAGAATTGGAATGGATGCGTGCAACTCCTCAAGCACGTACTACCAAGGCAAAAGCACGTACCGATAACTTTGAAAATATAAAACAAAAGGCATTTACCCATCTCGAAGAGAAAAATAAAGACTTTGCAGTCAAAACAGAACGAATAGGAAACAAGATATTAGAGATTAATAATTTGGATTTTCGTTTCAATGAGCAAATCATATTGGATGATTTTTCCTATATCTTTAAAAAGGGTGAACGCTGTGGCATTATCGGAAAAAATGGAAGCGGGAAAACAACATTTCTTCGTTTAATAATAAACGAACTTAAACCCAATGCAGGAAAAATAACATTCGGAGAGACTATTGTCTTCGGATATTATTCGCAAACGGGACTTTCTCTCGAAAATACAGGGAAAAGAGCAATCGATATTGTAAAAGAACATGCCGAAATGATACGTATGGCTGATGGAAAATATTTATCGGCTACTCAGTTTTTAAATCATTTTGGATTTACTTATGAAAATCAATATACATACTTTGAAAATTTAAGCGGTGGACAGCGAAGAAAACTGCATTTGTTGATGGTTTTGATAACTAATCCCAATTTTCTGATTATGGACGAACCTACAAATGATTTCGATATAGAAATGCTAACCCTCTTGGAAGATTTTCTGTTACGTTTTACGGGATGTTTATTGATTGTTTCTCATGATAGATGGTTTATGGATAAATTAGTAGATCATATTTTTATCATGCAGGGAAATGGGAAAGTTAGAGATTTTTACGGAAATTATACCGAATATAAAATGAAATTGCAACAGGAGGAACGAATACAACGTGCGCAACAAAAAGCAAAAAAAACAATCCCGCTAAAACAGCTAACACCATCAAATACAGGAAAAATTACATACAAAGAACAAAAAGAATTTGAATTTTTGGAATCAGAAATCGAATGTCTTGAAAAAGAAAAATCACATTACTTGGAATTACTCAACGTTGGGAATGGAACACCTGAAGAATTAACGACATGGGCAAAACAGTATGCAAAGATAGACAGTGATTTAGATATAAAGACTACTCGCTGGATAGAATTGAGTGATAAAATAAAACATGATTAATTTTGTTTATAACGAGAAAATGATTATTTTTGCACCCCTTAATAAAATAAATTATGTTTGACATACAAACGATAAAACAAAGGTATAACATCATTGGAAACTCACCGCAAATAGAGCGGGCTATTCGTGTGGCATTGCAGGTTGCAGCCACAGACCTTACCGTTTTAATTACGGGGGAAAGCGGCGTCGGTAAGGAAAACTTTCCCAAAATTATTCATCAGAATAGCGCACGTAAACATGGTCAATACATAGCCGTGAACTGTGGAGCTATTCCAGAGGGAACGATAGACTCAGAATTGTTTGGACATGAAAAAGGATCTTTTACAGGTGCAACAGATGCTAGAAAAGGATATTTTGAACAGTCAAGTGGAGGAACAATTTTTTTGGATGAAGTAGCTGAATTACCCATGTCTACGCAGGTACGTTTGTTGCGTGTATTAGAAACGGGTGAATTTATGCGTGTAGGTTCTTCCAAAATGCAAAAAACAGATGTTCGTGTTGTTGCTGCAACAAATGTAAATATTCCCAATGCCATCGCAAAAGGAAAATTTAGAGAAGATCTTTATTATCGCTTAAATACAGTTCCTATTTATATTCCCCCAATACGGGAACGAAAAAGTGATGTTTTGTTGTTGTTTAAAAAATTCTCTGTCGATTTTTCTCAAAAATACAGAATGCCTCCTATTGTTTTGTCTAAAGAGGCGGAAGAGAAAGTATTGAATTATAGTTTTCCGGGAAATGTCAGACAGTTAAAAAATTTAGTAGAACAAATATCTATCATAGAACAGGAACGTAATATTACGATAGATGTATTGAAAAAATATATCCCTGAAGAAACAATAACAACATCTTTGTCCACTCTGAAAAATATAGGCAGAACCTCTGACGTGTTTTTTGAAAGGGAATTGGTATTTAAATTCTTGTCTGAGATGCAAAAAGACATCAGTGATTTGAAAAAAAAGATAGCGGAATTGACAAATACCAAACCAGCAAACAGACTTGAACCCAAACAATTGGTATTGGATGGAGATGCAAAAGAAAATGTATTAATATCCGACCATTATCCCGACGATCCCATAGAGATAGCCGAATATGTGGAAGGTCAGGAAGTTGATTTTAATGAGAAGACGCCTATAGAAACAGAAATATTATCATTGCAGGAAACAGAAAAAGCGCTCATTAAAAAAGCATTGTCAAAAAATAATGGACACCGAAAAGACGCTGCCAATGATTTGGGTATTTCTGAAAGAACACTTTACCGTAAATTGAACGAATATCATTTGGAAGAATGAAAAAGAAAGGATTGTCTATCGTAGCTTTGGGGTTATCTGTTTTTTTTATTGCCTGTTCTATGCTAAAATATTCTGCCGTAGGCATAGACATTCCTGCAGACGCAAAAACAATATGTATTAAACAATTTCAAAATAATGCACCACTGATTAATTTGAAATTAAGTAATGAGTTGACAACACAACTCAAAGATAAATTTCAATTGAACACGCATTTATCGTTAGTAGACAGTAGAGGCGACCTGTATGTGGAAGGTGAAATAACAAATTATGCGCTTTCTTCTGTTGCTTTGGGGGCTGATATGGCGACAATGAACAGATTAACGATTAGTATTAGAATAAAATATGAAAACCGATTCGATGAAGAGAAAAATTTAGAACAAACCTTTTCTCGATACATGGATTTTGACAGTAAACAAACATTACAGCAAGTTGAAGATGTTTTAGTATTTCAAATTTGTGAAGCATTGGTTGACGACATTTTCACTGCAACGGTTGGTAATTGGTAATGATATAAATAGAATCTTTATGAATAAAAAACAATTTACAGAGTGGATGAATAATATAACTGAGATACCGAAAGCAATATCGGTTGAGAGAGAAATAGGAAAATATCCCTATTGTATGTTATTTCATTTGTTTCAGTCAATGAAAATAAATACAATAGAACATAATTCCGTATTGGCGGTATTACATCCGTGTCGAAGAAAACTTTCTACATTGTTATTACAAAGACAAGACCCCCTAACAAAATTCAGAAATAAAGAAGATTTATTGGATATTTTGCAAAAACGATTGGAAGAATTAAATAAGGATTCCGATACAAAAAAAGATCAGGAACAGGAAGAAGAAGAAAATTCATTATATGAAGCTCCTCCAACTGTTTCTTTAGATGAATTAGTTGAAAAATTCAATAACTTTCCCCCTAAAATATCTTTCATTCCTCTGGATACTGACGACGAAACAGAGCAAAAAGACTTGGGAAAAAGTAGTATTGACGATAATTCTGAAATCATAAGTGAAACATTGGCAAATCTTTACTATTCTCAAGGTGCGTATAGTAAAGCCTTGGAAATTTATAAAGCCTTGATGCAAAAATATCCGGAAAAAAGTGATACCTTTGCAAAAATAATAGAAGATATTAATTCAAATAGTAATAATACAAATTAAAAATATGTACACAGTATTAATCATTCTCGTTGTGATAGCCGCTATATTGTTGGCTTTAGTGGTTTTAATGCAAAATTCAAAAGGAGGTGGACTTTCCTCAACTTTTTCGGCTTCAAGTCAATTTATGGGTGTTAGAAAGACTGCTGATTTTCTGGAAAAGGCAACTTGGATATTATCCATTGCGATTGTTTTTTTATGTTTTGTGTCTAGTTTTTTTACAAAGACAGGAGAACAAAGTGTAGAACAACAAAGAAGTAGAGCAGCAAGTGCACAAACAGTAACAGAAATGCCAACACAAATGCCTCCAGCGGCAGATGCAGCTGCTACAGAACCTCCGGTTACTACAAACGAAGAAGGTCAGATGGAATAAAAATGAATAGATAATTGAAGTGAAAAAAATAGCAATGGCAAACGCCTAAATCTTGCTTGATTTTTTTTATTTTTGATTATTTTTTTTTATTTTATATTGCATTTATATTTAGTCGTTTAGGTCTTTCAAAAATCATAAGGTGAAAAAAAAATGGGGGTCTCAGGCAACAAAATGTATGGTTAATCTGTCATATACATAAGAATAAATTTTTGTTTAATTGTAAAAAAAAAATATCATGAAAAAGTTACATTTATTAGTAGGGTTAATTATGAGCGTGTTAGTTTCTATGCCAATCACTATGCAAGCTCAACTTACATGTCCCAATTTAAATTTCTCAATGGCTACTTTTACGTATTGGCAACCGTATTTAGGATCATGTGGATCAGGTATTAATATAAATCCAAGTTCTCCAACAGCGGGCAGACATACTATCATGGATGCACAACAATTGATGATGACAGGACAAATGCAGGATGAACGATGTATGTCTATTCCTAAAGTACCAACAGGATTTAACTATTCTGCAAAATTAGGAAATGAAAACATAGGCGCTGAAATGGAAGCCTTAGAATATACTATGTTCATAGACAGTACAAACTCTTTGTTGATACTGCATTTTGCATGGGCAATGGAAGATCCAAGTCATGACCCTGCAGCACAACCCAAATTTACAATGACCATAAAGGACAGTATGGGGCGCGCAATCAATGATAGACGGCTTCCCTGTTCAAATGTGGATTTTGTAGCATCTCAAGACTTACCCGGTTTAGTATGTCAAACGCCTACCTTTTTAGCGCGTAATTGGACTACGGTCGGCTTCAGTTTAGAACCCTTAATCGGACAAAAAATAAAAATATACTTTGAAACAAGAGATTGTACGCAATCAGGACATTTTGGTTATGCTTATATCGTAGGAGAATGTAGACCTATGACCATAGACTTAATGTATTGCGAAGGACAATCAGCTGCGCGTATGCGTGCTCCCGATGGTTTTGTATGGTACAAATGGACAAGAAGTACCAACCCTTCGTGGAAAATTGAAGGAGCTGGACGGCAATTTCAAAATATTGTAGTCTCCGACCCTATAGACAATGAAGAATTTATATGTGCTGTAACCTCTGAATTAGGGGAAAATTGTTCCGCAACCTTGCGTACCATCGTTGCAAAAACATCTATTGATGCAGATTTCGTTTATGGAATTATGGATGAATATGGGGAAGTTCCTATTTATGAACATAACTTTGAAAACTGGTATGATACATGTAGCCGTACCGCTACCTTCGTGGACTTGTCTACTGTGAAAAACAGTAAAAAAGAATCTATCTTATGGACAATTGAAGGGTTGGATGTAGTTTCTTATGATTCTTTATTTACTTATACCTTTCCTGATCCCGAAAAAGATGAGCCTGTTGAATATGTTGTAAAATTAACAGTTACTGCTGAAAATGGATGTATGGATACTTCAAAAGCAAGAATAAATCAACGTATTATGATTTACCCTTCTCCCAGAGTAGATGTAGATGGCGAGACACAATTATGTGAAGGAGATTCAACCTACTTAAAAGCTGTTGCAGTTAGATCTAAGTTTATTGAACATGTATGGCATTGGACGGATTCAAATAAAATAACACATACCCTAACAGGAGATTCTCTTAAGATATACGGTACTGGAATATATATTCTTACATCGAAAGACAGCGCAGGTTGTTTTGCGCGAGATACACATATTGTTACTCCTTTAAAACCTGTTATGAAAGTAGATATAACAGATGTAGCTTGCTATGGTGATGCAACAGGAAGATTTACACATCATGCCGTATCAGGAGGGCAAAATCCATATCAATCATTCTACTGGATATTATTGGATAAAGATGGAAATTCATACACGGAACCGGGAAATATCAACGGAGCGATATATATGGATTTAATTGCAGGAACATATTATTTTGAGGCTATAGATGGAAGAGGCTGCGCTTTACGCGATGCAATAGAAATAAAACAAAATGACTCCTTGAAAATTACAGGGACACAAAAACCTACTACTTGTGGATCAGATAATGGAAGACTTGATCTCACAGCAATAGGAGGCGTACCTCCCTATACGTATGAAGTTAGAAAAGAAGACGACGGCTCTTTAGTAGCTTCCTCGGCTGCAGCAACTAATCTGGCTCCGGGATTATATCGGATTATAGTTACAGATAACGTAGGATGTATTACATCCGATACCATTAGCGTAACAGCCATTCCAATACCTTATCTCGAAGTGTCTAACAATACTTGGGAAACATGTGAAGGCGAAAATGGATATATTGTGGTTACGGTTCAACATCTTGTACCTTATGTTTCATTCTCATGGAGTACAGGTAGAGAACAGGATACTACCAATATGATAGCTAACCTCAAAACAGGAACTTATACGGTAACCATGATAGACGGAAATGGATGTCAGGCAGAGTTGGAAATTGTGGTAGATGCCTATCCAACACCAATAGTAACGATAGACAAAACGCCCGAATTTTGTGAAAGAGAAGATGGAACTATTACCCTTACCGTAAACAGTGACAGACCTGAAACACTTGGATATCTATGGGATGACCGCAATGAAATTACTCCTGATTTAACGGGTTTGAAAGCAGGAATATATAGAGTAGCCGTCTTCGATACGCTTTGTATAACAGAACATGAGATAGAAATAGAACATGTTGATGGTCCCGTTGCTAATTTTGAATCTAATTCCTATAATGTGGCAAGTAATACCATATTTACATTGACAGATATATCACAAGGTACTGTTAAAACATGGAATTGGGATATGAATGACGGAAATACACAAACAGGTAAAATAGTATATTATACTTATGAAAAAACCGGCAACTATAACGTATTTTTGGAAGTGATAGATGAAAATGCCTGCGTTGATACGGTTTCAAAAATTATTCATGTCTACGAAGAATTAAATGTATATATACCTAATATATTTACACCTAATGGAGATAATTATAATAATACATGGAAACCTCAAATGTCGGAATATGCAAAAGAAGGTTATCAATTGTCTGTTTTTGACCGCTGGGGACAAAGAATATTTTATACAACAGATACAGAAGCAGAATGGGATGGAACCTTCAATGGGAAACCTGTCGCTCCTAATACAGTGTATTCCTACAGGATTTTAGTTAGAGATTTCACAGGACAGGAATATGAATTTGTAGGACATGTAACTGTACTCAAATAAATTATCATTTTAATATGTTGATGGAACGGATGCCTATCTATGCCAAGCATCCGTTTCTTTTTTGCTTCATCAATATCAATTGAAAACTTCATTAATTGAAAATTGAAAATGAGCTGACGCACATTGTCTGAAACAAACTCCCTCCTGTATTCTATACTGTTCTCTGTAGTTAAAGTCTGTCTATAAAGTCGGCATTGTTTGGACGGCATTGATGATTACTTTTTTATACATTATAGACAGACACTAATTAGTGTCTGTCTATAGAGTACAAATAGGGTTGTTTCAAAAGCGCTCCCCGCAACAATCAGCACGTCATTGCGAGGAGCGCAGCGACGTGGCAATCCCTAACAATCAATGCGTTTTGGGGTAGGGATTGCTTCACTGCGCTCGCAATGACGGCGTTGTTTAGACGTTTTTGTCTGTTTTCACACAACCTCGAAAATGTCTAATCAACGCTGTCGTTGTAGAGACGATGTGTGCATCGTCTCTGCTATTGTCTGAATCAGAATTTTCAGAATGAACAGAGTGAAATAGCGAAGAATAAAC
>JAIROC010000521.1 GCA_031257735.1 Bacteroidales bacterium
CGGGGTTGAGATGGACGAGGAATAATACCCGTTATTGTTTATTTTTCTCGGTAAGGGCTTTCGGAAGCACTCTAGTTTTACTCAAATTTGTGGTCGAAAATTTCGACCGCAAATTTAAAATAATTCATCTATTTTTGCATTTTCGACTATTTTAATTATCTTTTTAAAATCATCATTATTTGGAATATACATGCTAATTTCATTTATTAAAGTTTTTAATAAATTTTGATGTTCGGCTGTCATTACAATATACCCGTCTGAATTTTTATCTAACGCCGTAATTAAAATTCTAATATATTGATTAACATCAGCTTCTCGCCGTCTACGTAGTGATTTTACGTGAATTAAACTAAAAATATAGAAAATATACATTCCAAGATAATATTTTTCTTTTTTTAGCAAATAGATTACTGAAATATTCCAATAAAAATCAGCAACAACAACGTTTATATCATCATGAATTTCAGATATTTTGTTCTTTTGAAATTCATTAAGTTCCTCAACTTTTTTTTCAAAATCAGATTTAATATGTACCACCTGCATATAATTACTGACTACAATAAATGTCGCCATGATTCCGACAAAAGCAAGTATCCCGCCCACATAGTTTTCTTGTATAACAGGAATTTGGGAAAATAAAAAAAATCCTGAAATAATTATAACAACAACCCAAAGTAAAAACCCATATTTATTAAATAACTCCTTATGTGCAGGCGTTGTTTCTTTCTTTTGTTTCTCTTTGTCCATATCTATATGTCCTTCCCCTGCGAATGTAACATTGTTATTACCGTTTAGATTAGATTGATGGATTTGACCATTAAAATGAAAATTTGTATCTTTTTTCATAGTTTATTTGTTAAATTTTTCAATTATTCCTATTAACCTATCTATTTGTAATTGACTTTTGTTTAACTGTTCGTCTTTTGCATTAAGCAAATCAATAAACTTATCAACTTGTGATTTATTTACAGTAAAATTGTTACCCTGTATATTATCACCTTTAACATTATTTTGTGTAATAACATTTTTCAACATTTTTCCCTCGCCAGTGAGTAACCAAGTTTTATTAATGTCGGGATATCTTTTTACAAAATCATCTATTACAGTCTTACTGGGTTCATTGCGCCCATTTCGTATATGAGTAAGCGTAGCGTTTGAAATTGAAGGCACCTCTTTTGCTAATTTGTAGCCTGATATGCCTAATTTGCCCATTGCTTCAAAAAATCTTTTTGATAACGGAGGTAATAAAGTTAATTTTTTCATAGTATTTTACATTTTGTTAAACATTTTGTATCTTTGCAAAAATTTTAAATTAAAAAGTTATGTTATTTATTATCGGCGCTATTTTAGGTATTGTGTTTTATATGTCGTATAACGTTGGAATGATACGTAAAGACATAGAAAAAATAATAAAAGAAAATAGGGAATAGTCTTCAATTTTTTATTTTTTTACGCCATCCCAAAAAGGGACACGCTGCTGCCTTTTTTCATTACGCTTTTGTTGTATTTCTGCCCGGCGTTTCTTCTTTTTTCTATGGCGGATGTATTTGATGACGGCATATACTATACACGTGATGACGGCTATTGTTATTACAACAAAGCCTGCCACACTGCATATAAACTGCGTTAAGCCGTGTATAATGGGTTGGTGGTAGTTTACTATAAGTCCACCTACAACTGCGCTAAGAATATTGCACAAAATAAGTTTCCACCCATGAATTAACAGTTTTTTTTCTACTTTTTTCTCTTTTTTCATAAATTTTTCTACCTAATTTTCAGTTAATTATAATTTATTTTATAAAATACTAAACAAAATGTTTTGTATTTTACAAAATGTTTCATATCTTTGCGCCCGATTTCAATTCCACACCAAAAACAGACGAATTGAAAAGGGGTGAGCCGATAACAGTTCTGCCCTGAACAAACGCAAGTGATAACTGAGTGTGGAAGCGAAGAAATCAAACTTGCGTTTGTTTTATTTTACAAATATAGTAAAAATAAATAGTTTAAAGACAAAAAAATTATGGAAAAATTTTACAAAATTTTAGTACGTTCCTTCCTTTGGTTAGGAATAATAGCCCTAATAACCGTATTTTTTGGCGCTATACACCAATTAATAATGGCGTTTGTATGTTTTATTATCTACGCCCTGCTAAAAAGCGAATTGAGAGAAAAAGAAGATGCGGAAAAATGAATGCAATAATCAATACCATAAAAGTACAGGAACTGTCGGAAGCCATCCGTATAGGCTACCGGCAATGCCTCCGCGACCGTGGCGAATTACCACGCTGCATTACGCAGAGTGAGGCTGAGCGCCTGTACACCGGCTCGCTATTAAAAAAGTGGCGCAGGGCCGGATTGATAGAACCGGTAAAAACCGGCGACAGCCGAAATAATAAGGTATTATTCGATACACAACGGTTGGACGTGTTATATACGTCAACCATTACGCAACGCCCGAAGCGGTAAGAGGGCAACTTCCACCAACAGTACAAACTAAAAACTGAAATAAATGACACACCAAGAAAGTAAACTCCAACGACAGTGCGTGCAGTGGTTTCGCCTCCAATTTCCGCACCTCACCCTGTTTGCCATCCCCAACGGTGGGCGTCGCGGCAAGGTTGAGGCGGCAATAATGAAGGGCGAAGGTGTACTTGCCGGTGTCGCCGATTTGTTCCTAATGCTGTCCACTATGGAATACAATGGACTATTCATTGAAATGAAAACATCTGACGGGCGGCAGTCGGATAGCCAACGCGAATTTGAGCGTAAAGTCATAGAAAACGGCTATTGCTACAAAATATGCCGGACGTTTGAGGAGTTTCGGGATTTGATAATGTGCTATACAAAAAGTTTCTGTTGGTGAATAATGTTAAAAAATAAACACCTATGTACAAATACAAGACACGTGAAGACTGGTTAGAGGCAGCGATAGAGATTTTCCGTCCGCGGTTCGACGCGACAGTGTATGGATTTACACTTCCATCAAAGGTTAGAGTATCTGTCGGGTTTCCGCCAAAAGGTGGCTTATCGAATAATAGAAGGTGTTTCGGTATTTGTGTCCGTGATAGTGGGGTGGCTGACCGTATTCCGCAAATTTATTTAAACCCTACTATTGAAAAAGTAGGTGGAGAAATGGGCTTTTTAGCAATCTTAATCCATGAGCTCATACATGCTTGCGGAATTAAAAACCACGGAAAAGATTTTAAGCGTATGGGTGAGGCTTTAGGATTGGAAGGCAACATGCGGTCATCACATGCATCTTCGTGGTTACAAGAAGACTTTAAAGGAATAGCCTTACAATTGGGTGATTTTCCACATGCGCCGGTTGTGCCTGCATTACAGTTTTTAAAGCCGGACAAATGCCGTATCCACAAATGTGCCTGTCCGGAGTGTGGGTATACTGTGCGAATTGCAAAAAAAATGGATAGAAGTGGCTTTGCCTGAATGTCCGGTGTGTAAAGTTGAACTTATAAAGGAAGAAAAACAAGAATAACCAATAAAATTTTAAAACATGAGGCCCATAACAAATAAAATAGTACAGGTACACGAAGTATGTGCGTGCGGAGCTGGAAGCGTGTATCAAGGCTCTTACCCTATCAAATGGCGCGATTTCACAAAGGCTGGAATTAGGCGGAAAATGTGCCGATGGACAGGGAAACAATTTTTATTGATGCAAATAAATCATTACAAATGCACGTGTTATGATAATTAAACAACAAAAATACATTGATTTTCTCAAATCAAAAATTGAGATTGCACCCGAAACGGGCTTTAACACTGACGTTCCGCTGGTGAAGTTTGCCGACGGTACGGAACT